>JAEXGX010000423.1 GCA_023450535.1 Pseudomonadota bacterium
GCAAAGCAGGCTCTGGCGGAGGCGTGAAACCTGCGATTCAGAATATAGGGTCTGGTTGGCAGGTATTTTCAATAGCAGAATGCTCTAGGCTGAATCAGCTTTTTACAAAAACGTCCGGGAGCGGAGAATTTTTATGGAACAAAATGAATTGCGTGTTTGGGAAAGCCGCTGCACGCAGGAAGAAATGCCCCTGTGCAGAGCGGCCTGTCCGTTGCAGATGGACGTGCGGGCCTTCATGGAAGCCGTTCCCGCCGGAGCCGCCGCCGCGCGCCGTTTGCTGGAACGGCATTTGCCCCTCTCCGGATTTTTTGCGTTGATATGCGATCATCCTTGTGAAACAGTCTGCCTCCGCCGAGATTTGGGCGGTTCGCTTGCTGTCAGCCGTCTGGAAGCCTGGAGCGCTTGCAGTGCGGAACGTCAGACTCGCCCGCTTCCCATTCCCCGTAAGAGCAAAAGTTTTGCCGTAATCGGCGATGGGCTTGCCGCGTTTGTCGCTGCCGCAGATCTTGTCCGCAAGGGGTATCCTGTTACCATGTTCCATGCGAAAGGCCGCCCTGGCGAAGATATGCTCAGGAGCTTTGGGGAACATTCACCTTATGGACAGGAGAGCATATCGGCGGCTTTTGACAAAGAGCTGGCGATCATGCGCAAGGGGCCTCTGAGCTTTGTGCAGCGCGTTCCGGGCGCGGAGCTGCTGGAAGAGGCGCGAACCTCCTTTGACGCTGTCTTGCTCGACGCTTTCAGTGCGCCGGAACTTGCTCCCCGGCGTGAAGATGTGGATGCATTGACACTGACGAACGATGAAGGAAAAACCTGTTTTTGCGGATGGGGAAACTCTTCGGCGCAACAGGCGGCAGATGGACGCAAGGCAGCGGCGACTGCGGAGCGCGCTGTTTCCGGCGTATCCATAACTGCTTCACGCGATAAAGAAGGGGTAACACAGTCCCGCCTGCATACGCCGCTGGAAGGAGTGGAAGCTACTCCTCGTATCGAAGGGGAAGGCGTGCCGTCTGATGACGACGCGCGCACGGAAGCCGCCCGTTGCCTGCGTTGCCAGTGCCTGGCCTGTGTGCACGAGTGCGCCTATCTGCAACATTACAAGGGCTACCCGAAGATGTACGCCCGGCAAATTTACAATAACGCCGCCATTGTCAAGGGACAGCACCTTGCCAATAATCTTGTCAATGGTTGTAGCCTGTGCGGCCAGTGCGAAGAATTGTGCCCGGACAATTTTTCCATGGCAGATCTGTGTCTTTCCGCCCGCCGCGAAATGGTGGAACGCGGTTTTATGCCTCCTTCGGCACACGAGTTCGCATTGGAAGATATGGAAGCGGCAAACAGTGATGCCTGCGCGCTGTTTCTAACTGATCCCGCGAATAAGGAAGGCCGGTGCGCACACCTGTTTTTCCCCGGTTGTCAGCTTGCGGCCTCACGCGAGGAGCAGGTCCTGCGCGTTCATGCACATCTGCGAGCCGGTCTGACAGGCGGCGTAGCTTTGGGCCTGCGCTGCTGCGGCGTGCCCGCGCGTTGGGCCGGGCGCGAGGAGCTGTTTGCGGAATCCTCTGCAGAGATCCGGAGACAATGGGAATCTTTGGGGCGTCCTCGTGTCATTACGGCCTGTGCATCCTGCCTGAAGACTTTGCGCGAAAGTCAGCCGGACATGGAGCTGATATCGCTGTGGGAAGTTTTGGAAAAGGAATGTCCCGAAGCAGAAAGCTCCCTGTGGGAAACGCTAAGCGTGCAGGACCCCTGTTCTGCACGTCATGATGAAGCGTGGCTTTCTTCCGTGCGTGCGTTGCTGGCGCGGCACGGAGTAAGCATTGAGGAACCGCACCTGAGCAAGGACAAAACAGCCTGCTGTGGCTATGGCGGCCTGACCTGGAGCGCACAGCCTGCTGTGGCTTCGGCCATGGCGGCGCACCGGGCCGCACAACTGGGGCATGACGCTGTGGCTTCCTGTATTATGTGCCGGGACAGGCTGGTGTCGGAAGGCAAGAAATGTTGGCACATGCTGGATGTGTTGTTTCCCCGGGAGGACGGAGGACTGTTCGATCCTGCCGAGGCAGGGCCGGGGCTGTCGGCCCGTCGTGCCGGCAGAGCAGCGCTCAAGCGCCGTGCGTTGCGCGATATCGCGGGCCAGGATGTCCCCGAACCGGAGGAAGGTGGGCCACAGATTCGCGTTGCGCCGGAGCTTCTGGAAAAACTTGAAGGCCGTCATATTCTGCGGGAAGACATCTTACGAGTCATCCATGAAGCAGAGAGCGCCAAAACGGCATTCATAGATCGGCAATCCGGTCACTTTCTGGCTTCTTGGCGCCCTTCGCGCGTCACCTACTGGGTGGAGTACGCCGTGGAGGAAAGCCCCGAAGGGCGGGCTTTTATCGTGCATGATGCATACAGCCACCGCATGATTGTGCCCGGTACCGGCAATGTCTCGGAAAGTATGGACGACGCTCGCGCGGATCACAAGGAGTAATCATGGCGCTGAACCCCACATATACGCCCGATGAGGGAGACTGGTTTTGTGCTCGCTGCGGCGGGCCGTTGGAACAGAAAACCCTGGCAGTTAAATATCTCGGCAGTTCTTTCGATGTCTCCCTGCCGATGTGCCCACGTTGCGGGTTGACCCTGGTTCCCCGTTCCCTGGCGCAGGGAAAAATGGCTGAAGTTGAGGCGTTGCTGGAAGATAAGTGAAGAGTATTTTTATGGGGGGACTATAAGCCATTCTCAGAGCTGGGGGACGTTGTCCCCCAGGCTCTCTGGCAGGGTTATTATGCCCGCACACCCTCATCTGGCCGCGCTCGCCCTGAATAGAAAAAAAGGTAAGCGCGGTTCTTTCAATGCTCAAGGCGAGTGCGGCCTCAGTAAGGGGGGGATTTTCCTTCTAACGGGGTTTGGGGCGGAGCCCCGTTATGCTTTTTTCGGCTTGACGATGCGCGCTCCGACGATGAGGCAGGCGCAGCAGGCCAGGGCGAGAAAGAGTGCGTTGTTCAGGCTGCCGAGATATTCGGACAACAGACCAATGCAGGGCGGAGCGAAAAGCAGACCGCCAAAGCCCAGTGAGGTGACGAGCGCCACGGCGTTGGTGGGGGAAATGTCCGTGCGTTTGCCCGCTGCACTGAACAGAATGGGCACAATGGCGGAAAGCCCCATCCCCATGCAGGCGAAGCCGGCAAGACAGAGCAGAGGCCAGGGCGAAAGAATGGCAACTGCCATGCCAACAGTGGCAATTACGGCGAGAATGCGCATCAGGGCATGATCTCCCATACGTTCCCGCAGGCGGTCGCCGTACAGTCTGGCGATGACCATAGTCGTGGAGAAGGCCGCATAGGAAAGAGCCGCCACCTGTTCGCTTGCGCCCTTGGCGTCGAACAGCAGTATGGGGCCCCAGTCTCCTACCGCTCCTTCAGCAGTATAAGAGCATGCGGCAAGCAGTCCCATGATGATGACCGCCAGAGGAGGGAGTCCGGCGCTTTTTACAGGACGTTCTTCAGGGAAAATTTGCTTTGCTGGCGTTTCTTGGGGCATATCGTCCAGCAGACGGGATGCCGCAAACGGATAGAGGCACAGAAAAAAGGCTGCGAGCAGGCAAAAATGCGCGAAAGGGCCAACCCCGAGGCCCGCCATGACTGCGCCGCTTATAGCGCCAATAAGGCCCCCAGCACTGTACATGGCGTGCAGACCGGACATGCGTGGTCTGCCTTCCGTTCTTTCCACCAGTGTGCCCTGGGTACCCATGGCGACTTGGGCGCAACCCGTGGCGATGCCAAGGCAAAAGAACGCCGCGCTTAGCCCGGTGAAGCTGCGCGGCACTCCCAGCAGAGGAATACAGATCAGCAGCGCAAAACCGCTGATGTTTTGCACCAGACGGCTGCTCCATTTCACTTGCGCCCACCCCGCAAGAGCAAAGGCAATCACGCCTCCGACGCCGACGCAAAGCAGGGCAAGTCCCAGGCTGCCATCGTCAAGACCGGTGTTGGTCTTGATAGCCGGAATTCGGGACATGACTGTGCCGTAGGCTATACCCACAATGGTGAAAAAGTACGCGCAGGCCCAGCGGGAAACCGTGGGTGTGCGGGGAAGAAAGGCGAACATCGGTGACTCCGTTGCTGTATGGTGTATTGTTGTGTCCAACCGCTTTTAGGAAGCGGATGCGTTGAAGTCAATACATGAACGCGAGAAATGACACAGCCGCATATGCGGCATCTTCGAGATTGTTTCAAACGAATTTGCATGTTCAAAAAAGAGCTTGTGAATGCCTTCTGGGAAGGCTCCCTTTTATCTCGTTTTTGTTGTAGAAAACAATAAAATTTCCACAAGTACCTTGAAGCTCCTTGACATGCCATTTAGTCGCGCCCGCGTTGGGCATTTTTGCTCAATGCGAACGCGGTCTACTGAGAAGCCGCAGGCAAGCTTGTGAGCCGTACGGATAAAGACAGCAGGGATATCATTCCCCCGACGGGATTGGGGCGGAACCCCAATGAAGAAAGAGGACATATGTCTGTGGATACTAATAATGACAGCTTGTACCGGCAACCTCTCTTTCGAGCTGCATCTGGGAGTATTTTGCGGCCGGGAGGCTTGGCGCTGACTTCTCATGCTCTGACCCTGTGCGGCTTCGGGGCGGAATCTCCGAAGCCTGGATGCGTGCGGGTGCTGGATGTGGGATGCGGAGCTGGCGCAACAATGGCATTGCTGCTTGAGCGTGGGTTCCGTGTCACCGGAGTAGACGTTGATACGGCCATGCTGGCCGAAGCCGAGAGAATGACGCGCGGCGCGGCGCGGCTTCTGTCAGGTTGTGCGGAGGCCCTGCCTTTACCGGATAACTCTCAGGAACTTGTGTTGTGTGAATGCGTACTTTCTCTGTGTGCTGAGCCAAAGCGGGCCGTGTCGGAATTTTTCAGGGTGCTCGCGCCGGGCGGAAGCCTTATTGTGACGGATATCATTCGACATGATGATGTTATACCGGGCATTCCCGGAATGAAATCCTGCCTTGCCGGAGCTGTGCCTTTGCCGCATCTGCGGGAAATATTACACTGTGCAGGCTTTCAAATAAAGAATGAGGAACAGCATGATCGCAAATTGGCAGAGCTGGGCGCGCGCTTGATTTTGGGAGGGGAAAGTCTGGACGGGCTTGGGCGTTGGCTCGGGTTCGAGTGTGGGGGTGGGCCGTCATCCCGTGACCTTTTGCGGGTATTGGGCTATGTTTTGCTGACATGTTGTAAGGAGGGCGTATGAATCCGCTGTTGCTCGACATTCTGCCGCTGGTGCGGGAAAATTATTGTTGCAGTCAAATTTTGACTCTGTTGGCTCTGCGCGCCCGAGGAGAAGAGAATCCTGGGCTGATCCGCGCGCTGTGGGGGTTGTGCGAGGGAATGGCGCAAAGCGAACAAAGTTGTGGGTTGCTCTCGGGAGGAGTTTGTCTTCTCTCCTATCTTGCAGGGCGGAGTGGCCCGAATGACGAGGCTCATCCCATGGCGTTGCCGTTAATCAATGAATATGTCACATGGTTTGTGTCGCGTGTCGCCCCGTGCGGCGGTACGGCCTGTCCCAAAGTCGCCGCATGGCTTGGCCAATCCATCGGGCGCTCAGAGCCGGAAGGTGGCGCGCCGGATATGGAATTGTGCGGTGAGTTACTGGGCGAATGTTGGGAAAAACTGCTTGAGTTGCTGGCTGCCTACGACATTGATATTGCCAGCGCACGCATGGTGTAGAGCATGTTTGCGCCGTGCACCACACAAAGCTTGTGTCCCGTCTGTCTGAAACGGCTGGACGCCGTGTATGAAGAACTTCCCTCCCGACCGGGAGAAATCGTCATGCGCAAATCCTGCCCCGAACATGGAGAGTATATCATTCCGGTATGGCGGGGAGAACCTGCGCTGACAGGCTGGCATCGTCCGAAAACGCCGTCTTTTCCCGTTCATCCCCGCGTCGGGATGGAACAGGGCTGCCCGTTTGACTGCGGCCTTTGCCCGGAACATGCACAACATACCTGCACCGGACAAGTTGAGGTGACACAGCGCTGTGATCTCGTTTGTCCCATTTGTTACGCGTCATCTGGGACTTTTGGGGGAATATCGAGTAGCTTATCGGTAACTCGGGAGGCGGAGGGGCTGTTCTCCGAGTTTTGCGACCCGGATATGGATCAGCTTGCGTTTCAGCTTAATAGTTTATGGGAGGCCTCTGGAGCATGTAATGTCCAGCTTTCGGGCGGTGAGCCCACTGTGCGGGAGGACTTGCCCGAAATCGTCGCCATGGCCAGACGGCGGGGGTTCGCGTTCGTGCAACTGAATAGTAATGGCCTGCGTCTGGGAAAAGAAGCTGGTTATGCCGCTAAGCTGCGGGAAGCCGGGCTTGATTCCGTATACTTGCAGTTTGATGGCCCGGATGACGATGTGTTTTCCGCATTACGCGGTCGTCCCCTGCTGGAGAACAAGCTTGACGCCGTGCGCCGTTGTGCCGAGGTCGGGCTGGGCGTAGTGCTGGTGGCAACACTTGTTCCCGGCGTCAATGTCGGAAAACTGGGGGAACTGTTGCGGCTTGCGCTTGAACTTGGACCGTCAGTACGCGGACTGCATATGCAGCCGGTGTCCTCCTTTGGACGTTATCCTTGGCAACTGCTGGACGCGCCGCGTCTGACTCTGCCTGAAATCATGCGGGAACTCTCCCCTCAGAGCGACGGCCTGCTTTCTGTCACGGACTTTCATCCCCCCGGCTGTGAGCATTCCATGTGTTCCTTCAGTGCCGTTTATCGGCGTGTACCTCAACCGGATGGGCGAACAGAATTGGCCCTTATCCCCGCTCAGGATGAAAGAGAATGCTGCTGTGGGCCAGACCGGAAAGCAAAGACTTCCGTTTCTGCCGGACATCCGATCAGCGCGGCGGAAGGCGCACGCGTGTCGCGGGAATTTACCGCGCGGCA
>JAEXGX010000429.1 GCA_023450535.1 Pseudomonadota bacterium
CGTTCTGGATGATTTCGCCACCAGAGAGAATCCTCCGATCCGCGTGATGGATGAGGATGTCGACGTCATCGTCAATGAAATCGGCGCGTACTGGAATGGCAAAACCTACCATCACGAGCTGTTCAAGAAAATGCCCGAGCGCTGCAAGCATATGGCCTATGACGACAAGGAGGGCCTGAAGCCGCGTTATGTGGTGGCGGAATCGTCTTCCCTGCGCTCCAGCCTGCAATGGGTGCTGGACTTTGACAAGGTGTTGCAGCTCGGATTCAAGGGCGTGAAGGAAAATGCCCGGCGTCGCCTTGAAGAGCTGGATCAGAAAGATCCGTACAATATTGTCAACCGCATACCTTTTCTGGAAGCAGTCATGCTCACCTGTGACGCCGTTGTCGTCTGGGCGCATCGCCATGCCGAACTGGCCCGAGAAAAGGCCGCACAGGAAAAGGACCCTGCACGCCGCCAGGAGCTTCTGGAAATTGCCGAACGCTGTGAATGGGTTCCGGAAAACCCCGCGCGTACCTTCCATGAGGCCGTTCAGGCTCACTGGTTCGCCCAGGCATTCTCCCGTCTGGAACAGCGCACCGGCTGCATCATTTCCAACGGGCGCATGGATCAGCAGCTCATTTCCTATTATCGTCAGGACATGGCTTCCGGCGTGCTGACGGAAAAGAAGGCGCTGGAAATCCTGGGCTGCATGTGGTGCCAGATGGCGCAGTTTATCGAACTGCCCCTGTCTCCCGGCGTCATGGATACTCAGGCCGGTTTCGCGCACTGGGAAGCCGTGACCATCGGCGGCCAGACCCCGGACGGGCAGGACGCTACCAACGAACTGACCTATCTGTTGCTGCGCTCCAAGCGTGAGTTCCCCACCCATTACCCCGACCTGGCCGTGCGTGTGCATACCCGTTCGCCCAAGCGCTATCTCTGGGACATTGCGGAAACCATCAAACAGGGGCAGGGGTATCCCAAGCTGGTCAACGACGAGGAGCTTATTCCCCGGATGCTGGCCAAGGGGGCACCCGTCAGCGAAGTGTACGACTACGTGGTGAGCGGTTGTAATGAAACCCGCCTGATCAACCGGGAAAGCTACATGAGCCCCGGCACGCAGGTGAACCTCTGCGCCGCTCTGGAACTCACCCTGCGCAACGGCCGTCTGAAGAAGTTCGGTGACGAACTGTTCACCTTTGAAAGCGGTGATCCCTGTTCTTTCAAGACCTGGGAGGAATTCTGGAACGCCTATGTGGCTCAGCAGAACAACCTGATCACCACGGCGTTCGTGTTGCAGGATACCATCCACCATACCCGCGCCAAGTACTTTGCCAGCCCGCTGGCTTCCGGCCTGCACACCCTGTGTGTTGAATCCTGCGTGGATCTGAACAACGATCAGGCTCCGGAAGGCGCGCTTGACCTCGCTTTTTTCGATGCCATTGGGTTCGGCACCGTGGTGGATTCGCTGTCCGTGATCAAAAAACTGGTGTTTGAAGACAAGACTATTTCCATGCAGGAGCTGCTGGAAGCTCTGGACTGCGACTTCGAAGGCAAGGAAGCCCTTCAGGCTCTGCTCCAGCGCGCGCCGAAGTTCGGCAACGGCGACGACTACGCAGATAACCTGTACAAGCAGGTGGAAAAGAGCGCTCTGGATTTCACCGGGCATTACGCCAAAAACTACGGTGTGCAGCCCATTGAAATCCGCACCACGTCCGTGACGGCAAATGTGCCTCACGGCAAGTTTGTGAGCGCCATGCCCAATGGACGCAAGGCTTGGACGCCGCTGTCCGACGGCAGTTCCCCCTCGCACGGTTCCGATATGAACGGGCCTACAGCCGTACTGCTTTCCCAGTACAAGAGCACGAACTGGAATGCACCCAACCGGGCCTGCCGCCTGCTGAACATGAAGATTGCCCCCAAGACGGTGGAGGGCGACGAAGGCACGCAGAAGCTGGTGGATTTGTTCCGTAGCTTTATCGATCTGCGTGTGTGGCATTTGCAAATCAACATCATTAATCGGGAAACATTGATCGCGGCGCAGAAAGATCCGCACAAGTTTCGCAATCTTGTTGTGCGCATTGCCGGGTACAGCGCCTATTTCGTAGACCTGAACACCGATTTGCAGAACGACCTCATCGACCGCACCGAGCAGAAATCGGTTTAAGCGTTTTTTTCTGAAAGAAGCGCCTCCCCGGCATATGCCGGGGAGGCCAGATTGTTGATAAACCGGGGCTCATCTCTGCTCTCTTTATCTGTACGAAGCTCCACTTCTACGGCTAAAGGCGCCCCGTATCCCGCCGGGACCGAGCCGGTCTGGCAGGGAGATACTCTCCCCCGGACCCCCATACTTATTACATAGTGTCATAATTGAGGGTGCAGGGGCATCATGCCCCTGCCGAGGGGAGTTTGAGGGGGCGAGAAGCCCCCTCAAGGGCTTTTTCAGCAGCCCCGCCTCCCCGGCATATGCCGGGGAGGATACACTTATAACATTTTGGGAATATTCATGAAATTTATTGATTTTCGTTTCCGCCCCTGCGTCAAGGCTGTTATTGATTCCATTGTGAATAACCCGGCATTCAGCGGTTTTGTTGCGGAAACCGGTTTCGGCAAAGGTCCCGCGCCCACGCTTGAGGAAGAGATAAACATGTTCCACAGTCTCGGCGGGGAAAAGTTCGTCATGAACGGTCGAGATTGCGAAACGGTATCTCGCGCCGCGTCTTCCAATCCCGGCGTGCTTGAAGCCATGAAAGCCTTCCCTCAGGATGTAATCGGCTTCTATGGATTCGATCCCTATAAGGGGATGCCCGGCATCAACGCCTTCAAGAAGGCCGTGCTCGAAGACGGTTTTGCGGGTGCTTCCATTGATGCCGACATCTGCCGCATGCCCCTGAATGACGCGCGCTTCTATCCGCTGTATAC
>JAEXGX010000430.1 GCA_023450535.1 Pseudomonadota bacterium
AAAAGATCATATTTTGGGCGGGGGGGGGGGCAAAAATTTAAAAAACTTTTCCCCCCCCCCCTCTCACACTCTCCCCCACCTCTTTCAAAATTTTTTAATAGTTCTTCAATGTTTCAATCCGTAAAAAAAATTTTAGTGAAAGGTAGTCAGAAGATAAGGGTTCCTTCCGGATCGTACGCGGGTTTCGCCCCCTGGTGTTCGATTTTCCCGCGCCAGTTTGCACCCAGCATGTAAAACCGCAAGCTATCCTTCTCCGGGTTCATTTCATCCAACAGCGCAGCCCTTAATTTTTTCCATTGAGCAGGTTCCAGCTTGCATTCAAATACGGAAAACTGCACTCGTTGTCCCCAGCTCTCGCATAATCTGGCGATGCGGCGAAGACGGCGCTTTCCCGCCGTCTCTTCCGTATTCACATCGTAACTTATTAATACAAGCATCACGTCTACCGGATTAAGACAGGAGGATACGCATCCATTTCCCCCCGGATGCGGCGGGCCAACAAACGCGCCTGCATATGCCAGAGCAGCCCGACGCTCATCTTTTCTTTCAAAAAGGGATGCTCCACAATTTCTCTTTTACGCTCCTGCCACGCCGTCAGCACCACCTTGCGGGCATCGTCCTTGAGGGTGTATCCGCCGCTTTCCGAACGCACGAAATCCCCTGCTGTTATCTGCCGCCGGTTTATCAGGGTCAGGGCAAGCCGATCAGCAAGATAGGGCCGGAACTCCTCCATAACGTCCAGAGCCAGACCCGGCCTCCCCGGCCGATCCCGATGCAGAAAGCCGACGGCTGAATCCAGCCCCGTGCTTTCCAAGGCCCCACGCACATCATTGACCAGCAGGGCATACAGAAAAGACAACAGCGCATTGACTTCATCCTGCGGAGGGCGTCGGCTCCGTCCATTGAAGCTCAACCCCGTGCCTTCAGCGAGAAAAGCGGGAAAAGCGCCGAAATACGCCCGGGCGGCTTCACCTTCAATACCGCGCACAGTATCGGAATCCAGGCCGGGCTGGAGTCGATCAAGGCAAGAGGATAGATGGCGTGAAGCTTCTTCAAGCAGCGGAGAAGGATAGTCCCGGTTGCGCCGCAGAAGATTTGTCCGACAATTGGCAACCTTTCCGATGGTAAATGCCCTTGCCAGCTCCGCGCTTTGCAAAGGGGAATCGGCCATACGATACTGATTTCTCCGCAACAGGACATTACCCGAAGTCGGCCCGCTTACTGTCGCAAGAAATCTCCCCTGCTCCGTCATCCAGGCAACGCTGACGCCACACTCGGCACAATGTCCGAGCAAATAGGGGCTGGCTGAAATCTGGCCGAAACAGACAATGGCCTCCAGAGTGTGCAGCGGAATTTTCCCCATGAGCTTGCGCTCTTGAAACAGCGCGACACACTCACCTTCCTTGGCAAGCCATACATCCTGTGTCGTGACAAACAGGGTGTTGAGATGCCGCTTCATTCCACCTCCCTGCGCAGGCGTTCCAGATAACGCGAAGCGCTGGACATTGCCGAATCCGGCAGACACCAGTCCCGCAGAGAACAGGAACGGCATTTGCCCGAATCCAGCAATGCTCTGTCCGGAACAGGAGTAAGCCCGCACACAAACAATTCATGGATGGCTTTCGCCACGTCTCGAGTTCTTTCCCTCAATTCTCCGGAAAATTCCACCCGTGTGCGGCGGCGAGGTTCCCCATAAAACAGCGCTCCTTCCGGCACCGTTCTATCCAGCATTTCCTCCAGACAGAGCGCCTGCGCACAAAGCTGCACCATATCGGCATCCATATCTTTATGGACGTGCCCTTTCTTGTACTCTACCGGATAGGGACGCCAGATATTTTCTTCCCGATAAAACTCCACAACATCCGCCTGCCCGAACACACCCAACGTCATTGAGCGCAACGGTAAAGCGGTCGCAATACGGAGTTCCCCCCTGCGCCCGGAGCTTTCCGTATGGGCAGCCTCATGCATGATCCGTCCTTCTGCTGTATGGATATTCTCCTGCCACACCCGTTCCAGGTGAATCAACGCGCATTGCCGGGGGCAAAACGCATAGTGCTGAAGGGCGGAAATGGGTACGAGATCGCTTTCGTCCATGACAACACTCTGGGACAGAGTATAAACACAATCAGACTGTGCCGGGAGGCGGAAACTTATCCCGGCACAGTTCATAAAAGAGAGGAATTAGAGCTTTTCCAACAGTTCGACGCCCTTCAGCCCTTCGGTATTGACCGTAATGGCATAATCAGAAAAGGCCCGCGCGGGGTCTTCTCCGATGCGAACAGGCACAATGCGCTCGAACAGCGATTGCGCAGAGGCATTGCCCATCCGGCTCTCATGCTTGAAGACAAAAAGCTTGCGGGTTGTCATCTTGCCGCGTGCGGCGGAACGATCATGTTCAAACATATTGATCAGGGCTTCCCACAGCAATTCAAGGTCCTCATCGCCGAACCCCGTCTTTTCGGCCAACGGTGCGGAAATAAAACCTTCCGCCCGGTACAGCGCATAGGGTACAATGGATTTTCGCCCCATGGTGCGTTCTTTTTCCAAATCTTTCTCGTTGGTCACAGCCATGCGGGTGATACTGATCTCAGCCGGCATGATGGGTTCGATACTGCGCGCAAAAGTAAACTGTACCGGACCACGTACCTGACCGCAGTTCACTTCCGTGGTCATCACCGCGCCGAATGCACGGATATCGAAAAAATTCGCGCACATCCATTGCGTAAGCCGCACCGCGTCTTCTCCCCCTGCTGATTTTTTGCCAGGCTGAAGGCCGCAGGCATCATAGGCAAGCTGATTCTGTCGATTGAGCACGGCTTTTTCACGAACGTAAATATGGTAATGCTCCGCATCATTCTTCGCCAATTCCACATAATTGCGGATCTTGCGCTTCAAGCAGACATCCGTGACCAAACCATGCAGGGTTTCCGCATCGATGCGCGGCATATTGCCCGCATCCGGATCGCCGTTGGGGTTGCCGTTTTCCACATCAAAGAAAAGAACGAATTCATACCGGTTGCTGATGGCGCTCATGCTTGCTCCTGCTCTTTTTTCTGATAATTGGCGTTGGCCTGCTGCTGGTACCCGAGGAAGAAAATTCCCTGTTCCACAATGGAAAGACGCGCCGGGAAGTCATGAATATCATCCATGACTGCGGCCATTGTTTTGAGCGCCGCCGTGGTTGGCACGCCCGCCTTACTCTTGGCCGTACGGGCATGGAAGGTAGAAAGCCGGAGCAACCGGGGGAACACCATACCCGGAGTCGCTGAAGCCGCAGCAAGATAACGGTCGGCCAGACTGGCATTAAGCTGTCCGAGCGCATCTCGCTGATTTTTTTCCAGCAGGGAGAACAACCTGCCCAGCAGATACGGGGTGTCTTTACGAGAACTATCCAATGTCACTGGCATATCCTCATGCTTGAAGTTACGGATAAGATAGGCCTTGAGCAGTGCCGCACGCAGATATCCCACCCGTTTGTCGGCCCGAATACGCCCGATGACGGCACTGTAAAAATTCCGGGGATAGGGCAGATTGGAAAAAATGGCGCGTGCCAGCCCTCCGCCAAGATTTTTGGGAATATTTTCCATTTTGCCTTGCGGGGCAATTTCCTTCATGAGCTGCCAAAACTCAGGCCACTCCGGTTGCGAGGGAAATTCCCGCTCCATTTCCATCTCGCGACGAAAGCGTAAGACTCGTTCAACCATGTCGCCAAAACTTGACTGTTCCCATAACCGGACGACCAGACGAGCCTGGTTGGGCGCCAGCCCCAGAACAAAAAAAGACTGCTCCGGGCCGAGATCGGCCAGCACTTCTCGTGCCGCTTTGCCACGTTTCAGGGCATCCAGGGCCGCACGTACAAGTTTGACCGTCTCCCCGTCTTCCGCCGGGGAGGCTTCCTCTGGAGCATTCATTCCCGCCAGGGTATACATGAAATTTTCTGCCGGGCCGGGAGATTCTGCCCAGAATATGATACTGGCGTCTCCAAACTGGATAACATGGCGATTATCCCGTCTGAGCAGATAATTGAGCGCCGAGGTATAGGCTTCCGCTGCCTCCGAACTGACCGGAGCATTCAGACTCTGTTCCTTGCCGTAGGAAGTAAAGGCTTCACAGTTGAAGGAAACCAGAGCGGCCCCGGCCGACTGCGCTCCCGGCACCCCTTTAACCGCAGGATGGACAGCGGAAATGGCTCCTTCCTTTCCGGTAATCAGGCATACGCCACGCGTAGCCCCCTCGTCTTCCGCCCGCAATTTCAACCATGCCTCTCGCACATCAGGAGCCTCATGGACATAACAGGAATCTCCTTCAATGCGGAAAACAAGGTTACCGTCCAGCATGAGTTCGTGCTCCGGCAACGCAGTGAACGCCTTGGGATCCCATGCGTCCAGAAATGCGGAAACCGCACGGATGCGCGCATTGCCGCTGAGTTCCGCTGCTCTGCGATGGCGTTCCTGAAACGCGGTAAAGGTTTTTGCCGTGCGCTCCTCCTTGCCCTTGCCGTCCACGCCCAACACATAACCCGTATTGTCCCAGAGAAAATTCGGCTCAATGCCCACAGTCCGCTTCACAGCCGCCGGAACCTGCATGCGGCGAGCCTTTCCCTTGTCGGAAAGCAGGCTGATGCAATCCAGCAACTGGCCATCCGGCTTAATCCGCAGCACGAATGAAATGTTTTCCTCACTGTATCCTTCCGGAACCATTCCGGAACCGGCGTCCGCCTCCATCCGTTTCTTATACTTGTACAGCTCGCTCAGGAACATAGCGCCTCCCGATGCCAACGGGCCACATCAATGACGCCATTCTCCAGCCTTGGCCGGTAAAACACGGGGCGCATGCCATTGTTGAAATCGATATCGTACAGCATGATCCCCAAATCGCGAGGGGCATCATTTGCCAGAGCAGAAACAGGTAAATCCTCTCCAACCGGTTCGAAAAAAGCGGGGAATTCCCGGCACCCAAGGCAAGGTTGATGGAAACACTGCCCCGTTGCCACGCGCCGATTGAAAATGTCCAGATGTTTTCCTTCGTTATCTTCCGGCCCGGCCCGATCTGTCATGACAAAGTGCGCATCAATGACATAAGCCACATCACGGAGAAACAACGAAGCCCTTTGCTGGCGATAGTCCTCTACTTCCAGCGAAAGCCGCGCCCCGCTGTTCAATGCTCCGCGCATGGTTTTCACACTTGGCCCTTTGGCCGAGACTTCATTACGGCGGATGGAATCAAAACGGATGGGATTCAAAACATGAATCTGATCCACAACCCAACGAATGGCCGGCTTCCAATGTATGGCCTCCAGTATACCGCGAGCGGCGGAAGGCGTGGGAACATCATAAGAACATCTCTCGGCCTTTGCTTCCGGCCGAGTAAACAGCGCATACTCGCCATAAACTTTCAGGCGGACGCCGTATGGCATACTTCCTCCTTTGCAAACGGAAAGAGAAACAATGAAATCTCTTTGTTTCTACTATAGCCCCAATGTCTTTTTTGTGCAATATGGAACAAAATATTCCTGGTCAGCTTTTTTTATTTAAATCTACTTAATAGTGAAATTGCTCTAACCGGGCACAATGTTAAAAAATCAAATCGGAATCGGCGACCCACAGCGGATCGTCCGGGCACAACCCGACATCGGGTCTGTAGCCGACGCCCCCCCGTACGACATAAAAATGTTCAGCAACCAACTCCACATTTCCCGCGGCCCGCAACCGTTTCAATTCATGCGGACGTATCTGGACTGTATGTCGTTGGAGTTTCCGGTAAACAGAAGATGATACATCGAATGTCTCAATACAGCGTACGAGATCCGCAGCTTCTCTATCTCCTGGCAGATCACATTCAACAATCACCGACGTCATGCCCGGTTCAATAAAACAATAGGCGGAGTCCATACTCCGAAAATCGAAATACGGTTCTTTGGGTGAAAGTCTTCCAGCTTTTTCCAGATCTGAAAGAATATTCTTTCCATCCACATTATCGTAAATACGCAATTGATGAAAGAATTCTCCTACTGCTTCGGGAGAAAACAAATCAGAAAAACGTTGTGCGACGTCGCGAAAAATAGCCGCCCGGCGCGCAACGTCCCCCATCGGCTTTGAAGGCGCATCAGCAAACGAAAAAACAAAAACCTGCCCACTTTCCCATTCTCCACCCCGATTACAACGCCCGGCTGCCTGTGCCAGAGAATCCAGACCGTTTTCTTCTCTGAACACTGCGGGAAAACTGATATCTACTCCGCATTCAATAAGCGAGGTGCTGATCACGAGGCAGGGTAACTTTCCATTAAGACGGGCGCGGATGCGCGCGAACATGTCGCTCCGATGCGCAGGCGTCATAAGGGAACTGAGGTGAAACACAGCGCTATGATCTTGAGCCTCTTCGAGCAGAGCATCATACAGATTACGCGCGGCCTTACGGGTATTGACGATGCACAGAGTCTGTTTCTGTTCGGCAATCCTGCAGGCCAACTCTTCAGTTTTGAGCGTACCGATATGGGTTACCTCGACACGCTTAAAAATTTCAAACAGACGGCGGGATACCCCATCTGGAATGATTTCCCGAACTTCCTCCTTCGGAAAACCGCATTTAAAATCATCCGCTTTTTCCAGTGCGGGTTGGGTGGCAGTACAGAACACGACACTTACCCCGTAATGCCGTATAAGTTCCCGCAGAGCAGCCACGGAAGGCGCAAGCAGAGCAATGGGCATCATCTGCGCTTCGTCCAATACCACTATGCTACGGACAATGTTGTGCAGTTTGCGACAACGCCCCGGACGGCAGGAAAACAAAGACTCAAAAAACTGAACAGCTGTCGTCACGACGATTGAAGCTTCCCAATTTTCCGTTGCCAGACGAAAACGTAAAGCCTCCTGGGTGGATTCAACATCATCGCTTTCCTCTCCGGGATGAAGATAGTTACCGTGATGTTCCAGAACAGCCTTTTCTCCCAGTAAATCTCTGATGACCGCAGCATTCTGTTCAATAATGCTGGTATACGGAGCAACAAGAATCACCCGGCGCAAACCGTGACACCGCGCATGTTCCAGCGCAAAAGCGAGAGAAGAAAGCGTCTTGCCTCCTCCTGTGGGAACAGTAAGAGAAAAGGCTCCCGGTTCCAGCTCTGCGGCCTTAAGGCAACAGTTCAAAATAGCTTTACGTCCGGCCGTAATCAAAGCTGGGCGAGGAAAGGCTTCACCCAACCTGTTTTCCGCTCCTTCCTCAAGAAAATTCTTTTCCCGTAACCGTGTTTCTAAAAGTTTTGCCAGTGCCTCCATAGAAGGCAGAGCATGCTTCCTCAAGTCAGCCCGTAAAGGATCACAAAACCGTTCAGTGTCGAGCCAGTCCGCGTCTGTCAGACAGGAAAACAACATGCGCACAAAAAATGAATAGGTGAACGCCGGAGTTGCCTCAGGACGCAAAGGAATATGCAGTTCTTCAGGTGAAGGCAATGAAACAAGACTTAATCCCGGTGAATAATCCGGAATTTCACTGCGTGTCAAACGCATCCAGAGAGAAGCGGGGTCTTCAGGGGATTCTCCATGATTAGGTAAACCTGCATGGTGCCCGGTAATGCAGTAAGCCAGCAACCACGCCAGTGGCCGCCCCGATCCGCGCAATTTGGGATCAGATGCCAAACTCCAGCAAGCAAAAAGTTCCCGTGCACCGGCGGAAGAATGATCCACCTTTGGCCCCAGCCCACGTAAACGCTTTTGAAAAGCTTCTGAAGCCTTACCAAGATCATGAAGCAAGCCAATTAATCGCGCGAAATCCTCTCCGTGAAAAGGAGCAGCAAACTCGGCAGCCCGTTCCGCCACACAATGGAGATGTTCTTCAAGGCTTTGCCACTTCTCTTCCGTTTCTCCTGTAGTAT
The DNA here is from genome assembly GCA_023450535.1 of Pseudomonadota bacterium. Classification (GTDB taxonomy): domain Bacteria; phylum Desulfobacterota; class Desulfovibrionia; order Desulfovibrionales; family Desulfovibrionaceae; genus Mailhella. The sequence continues at coordinate 7,871 of JAEXGX010000430.1, forward strand.
GGGCATAAAGCATCTTTTCCCCTCCTCAACATGAATTCACGGGCGCACCTGCGTGCCGAATATACCCCGAGGGGGCTCACAAGGACAAGCGTAATAAGTCTGGAGAAGTTTTCAATCCACGCACCCCTGCGGGGTGCGACGGCATGTGCAGCCAGGTCAATTCGTATATCAACCAGTTTCAATCCACGCACCCCTGCGGGGTGCGACGGTCCGGGCTATCGTCTGTATTACGCCATCTATGTTTCAATCCACGCACCCCTGCGGGGTGCGACCCTGCACCTGTTTTGCTTCTTCCGGGGCCAGATGGTTTCAATCCACGCACCCCTGCGGGGTGCGACAAAGCAGAATGAAAAACTTCAGACCGAAGCCAGTGTTTCAATCCACGCACCCCTGCGGGGTGCGACGGGTACAGCAACGGATTTCAACGTCTCCGTGATTAGTTTCAATCCACGCACCCCTGCGGGGTGCGACCCGAGGAACAGCGGCAAGCTATGGAAAGCTATCTGTTTCAATCCACGCACCCCTGCGGGGTGCGACCCGATGCCGACAAGGCCATGGTCACGGACGCATGGTTTCAATCCACGCACCCCTGCGGGGTGCGACTTATGGACGACGATATTCGGGAACAGGTACATGAGGTTTCAATCCACGCACCCCTGCGGGGTGCGACAAATTCTCGTTGACCGCATCACATTTTTGGGGATGTTTCAATCCACGCACCCCTGCGGGGTGC
>JAEXGX010000097.1 GCA_023450535.1 Pseudomonadota bacterium
GTTCGGGCATGAAGCCGGTGCATTCACCGGCGCACGCGGCAGGCATGAAGGCTGCTTTGAACGGGCGCATCGGGGAACATTGTTTCTGGACGAGGTGGCGGATATGCCCCTGCCCGTGCAGGACAAGCTTTTGCGGGTGCTGGAATACGGAGAATTCGAGCGGGTGGGAGGGAGCGTTCCCGTTCGGGTAGACGTGCGGGTGGTGGCGGCGGCCAACCGTGACTTGCCCCGGCTGGCTGCAGAGGGGAAGTTTCGCCCGGACTTGCTGGATCGCTTGGCGTTTGATGTCCTGCACGTGCCGCCCCTGCGTGAACGCGGAGAGGACAAATTGCTTCTGGCCCGGTATTTTGCAGCGCGTATGGTTGCCGAACTGGATTCGAGGGGGATTGAGTCGGGGCCGGGTTTTGAATTTCAGTTTGGTGAAGAGGCGTTGCGCCAGATGGAGGAATACTCCTGGCCCGGCAATGTGCGTGAACTGCGAAATGCGGTGGAGCGCGGCGTGCTTCACGCAGAAATGAAGGAAAACAAGGTGCTCAGAGTGGAACGGCTCGAGTTGAATCCTTTTGCACCGGCATTTCTTCCTCCTTCCGGCCAGAAAGGAGATGCGGCGCGTGTGGCGGACTCGGGGGAAAGGGCGGAAAGCGAGCTTTTGCCGCCCGGCTTTTCCTTATATGAGGAACTGGCACGGCGGGAACGGGAGTTTTTGCAGCGGGCGCTGAAGCAGGCGCATTATCGCCAGACCTCCGCTGCCCGGTTGCTGGGGCTGACCTATCATCAGTTCCGTGCGCTGTACCGGAAATACGGAAACCTGCAACAAGGAGAAGAACACGGGGCAAGGGGAGAATCTGCCGTATCGTGATGTTATATTGTGTGCCGGAGCATTGCCCCGGCACACAATACGTTATGCGTTTTTCATGTCTTCAATGAGGCCGGTCAGCACCTGGGCCTGCTGGGCCAGATCGGAAACCGCACGGGCTGCCTCCTGCATGGCGGAGGCTGTTTCAGCCGCAATGGTATTCACCTGCACAATGGATCTGTTGATCTCCTCGGAGGAGGCGGACTGCTGCTCGGACGCTGTGGCGATGCCGCGCACCTGATCCGCCGTGTTGTCCACCATGCTCACAATCTCGCGCAGAGCATCGCCGGAGCGGGTGGCAAGTTCTGTGGATTTTTCAATGTTCTCCACGGTATGATCTACCTGCTCCATACTTTTGGCCGCGCTGTCCTGAATAGTCTTGATGGCGTTGCCTACGTCAGCAGTGGAGGCCATGGTTTTTTCCGCCAGCTTGCGCACTTCGTCAGCCACCACGGCAAAACCCCGTCCGGCGTCGCCGGCTCGAGCTGCTTCAATGGCCGCATTGAGCGCCAGCAGATTGGTCTGATCCGCAATATCGGAAATCACGGCCATGATTTGGCTGATGGCCTGGGCATTTTCGCTCAACTTCGCCATATCATCCTTGAGCGCGAGGGAGGCCTGCTGTACACCGCGAATGCTGATCACGGCCTCTTGCACTACACTCGCACCGTGTTCGGCCTTTTGCCGGGTAGCAGCCGAAACTTCAGAGGCATTGCCCGCATTTTTGGCCACTTCAATAACAGTGGCGTTCATTTCTTCCATGGCAGTGGCGGTTTCTGTGACTCGCGCGGCCTGTTCGGACGCACCGTGCTCGGACTGCGCAATCTGGGCGGAAAGCTGGGTCGAGGCGGAAGACACGACATGCGCTACATCCTCCAGTTGAAGTGCCGCCTTGAGCATGTCGTCACGTTTGGCCTGAGCATCCTTGCTTGCGGCGTCGGCCTGCTGCATGGCTTCATGTGCCTTGCGCGACTCTTCCTGTGCGCGCTCGGATTCCTGTCTGGCGTTCTCAATATGTTTCTTGAGGTTTTCCACCATGATAAGAACTCTTGCGTAAACGCCCGTAGCGTTGGGGTCTTTTTCAATATCCAGTCTGCCGTTGGCCACCTCTGCGGCCAGCGCATCCAGCACGCCGGGGTCCCTGCCAAGCTGGCGCAGGGTGTTGCGCACGATGAGCAGGGTCAGGCTGGCGGCCAAAATCACAGCAATGGTGAGGAAAGAAATCACCATGACGCGAGAGCCGGTATATGCGTGATCGCTCTTCATGTTGGCTGCATCCGCACCGTTGGTGGCAAGAGTGATGATATTCGTCAATCGTCTGTCTATTTCCAGATAGGCATCTCTGGCCTTGCCGTTGAGTTGTGCCAGGGCTTCCTGCTTCTTGTTCTGCTCTGACAGCGCCAGAATACCCCGGGATGCCTTGCGGTAGGCGTTCCATAGGGTTTGAACTTCCTCAACCTGCCTCAGTATGTCGCTTGCTTCAGAGCTCTCCAGAGATGTCCTCAGGCGGTCGAGCTTGCTCTCGAACTGCCCTGCCAATTTTATGAGCTCTTTTTCTGCCGCCGCTATTTCCTGCGGTGTGGCGGCGACAATATGCTGCAATTGCTGGATCCGGTAATCGGAAGCGTGGATACTCATTTCTTCGGCCAGCGCAACGCGCGGCATCCAGCCTTTGGTGATAACAGCGGATTGCTCGCTGATATTGGCCATTTGCAACAGACAGAAGATGCCCAGGCCTGTCATCAGCGCCGCGAGCATCCCCATAGCCAGGGAAAGTTTGATTGCCAGTTTCATGTGGTAGCTCCTCCAGAAGAATGAAAAAGGATTTTGGGCTCTGCTCGAAGCTCTCTCTCATCGGGACGGAGCACATGGAAAGGCATAAGTAAAATTTTTACCTATCTCGCAGTAAAATGAAGAGATAAAATGTTATCTGTACGATAGGTACAAAAAATTACCTCTTACAAAAATATTGAGGGAGTTGTAAAAAACATTTATGAAGAATTCGATAAGTTTAAGAAACTATCATAACGCTGTTTGTTAATCGGCTTTTTGCGTTTAGTTATTAGGGGATTCTTGCAAGAAAGAAAAATTGATAAAGAGAGCAGCGCCGAGGCTGTGGCGAAGACGTGAAACTTGTGGGTCAGGACAGGGCACTGTGCATAATGTTAAAACTAAAGCGCTCTGAACAGAACAGGGCATATCCCGGAGTTTGGCGGGATATGCCCTGTTCTGTTCAGAGCGGCATGCAGCCGACGCGAGAGTTACGAATTTTTCATATCTTCAATGAGCCTGGTCAATACCTGG
>JAEXGX010000098.1 GCA_023450535.1 Pseudomonadota bacterium
GCCCGGAATATTGGCCCCGTAGGTGGAGGCTCCCACGGAGGAAAAGATGACCGGGTGCAGCTCAAGAGCCTGACAGGCGCTCAGCACGGCCAGATTGAGCGCAGGAAAGGAGCCGGTGAGGCAGACCGCGACCCGGTCGCCGGGGCCGCTCCCCGCCTGCTTGAGCCATACCGTCACCAGCCCGGCGAAACCAGGGTTCAGTGAGGTCTGCTTGGCGGCCAGCGAGCCGAGCGTGGTGGTGAGATCGCTATAGTCCGCACCAATCAGCCCGGTATCCGCCGGGTCCAACACCGGGTCCACGGGCAGCCCCAGATTCCGGCGCATTTCCCGTAGTGCAACCATGCCCTGGCGCATGGTTGCCACGGCACGCAGGCCGTCTGCATCAAGGGGAGCGGGTTCATGTCGGAGCAGGGCAAACCAGACCAGACAGCCCAGCGCAAGGCTCAGGGCGAGCAGGTTCTGCGTCTGGCCTGGACGAGAAACGGGGGCGTAGGGCGGGGGCCGGAGCGCGCCGGAAAAAAAGTGGAATAGTGAACGCATGGTGTCCGTATCTGCTTTTAATGTCCTGTCAGGCCGAAGATTTCTAGAATCAGCCGCACGGCTGCAGAGAGTGCGAACAGGGCGAGCAGCGTGAGGCCCGCGCCCTGCCGATCCATTTCATGAGCTACCAGTCCGGGGATGATGTAACCTACAGTATCAATGCGCCCCTGGGCGAATTCCGCGCCGATCACGGCCGCGCCCAGCGTCCATTGGAGCGCAAAACCAGTCAGGACGCAGAGAATAAAGCGGCGGCGGCCGTACAGCACGCAGAAGCGCGCCGCGCCGCGCACCAGCAGCATGCTGGTCAGCGCCACACCCAGACACAGGGCGATCATGCCCGGCCGTTCGAACGCCAGCGCGAAATAGCCCGGAGCCACCAGTCCTCCTGCCACGAGTCCGGTCCATTCAAAAAAGAAGAAACCTAGCACCAGGCCGATAGCAATGGCTTCTATAAGCATGAGGGATCTCCGTATACGGCGCGCCAGCGTTCGGCATAGCCGTGAGCATTCCCGAGTCCGGCCACGAACAGCCCGGAACGGCCGTGTGCCAGTGCCATTTTGGCCAGGCGCCCCATCAGCCGTGCCGGGGCGGCGTTCCCCGTCATGCCTGCAAGCGCGCAGCCGGGGCCTGGTTCCTCCGGCGGGCCGGAGTTTCGTGCCCGGGCGGAGAGCGCGGCGCGCAGCACGGCCCAGAGTGCGTGATCGCCCGCCGCCATGACGAGATCGAAGCGGGGTTCCCGCTCCAGCCAGTCCATGAAGGTGCTGGTACGCAGAGGACGATCCGGCCGCGCGGACAGCAGCGCCACGCGGAACAGGTCGCTATTCCTCCAGAGAGGGCAGTGCTGCAGGAGTATGCGGGAGGAAAGAACATCATTGACGGAAAAAAGATCCGCGAAAAAGACCTGTAGACCGTCCACGTCCGACTCATAAAACGCAAGAGCTTCCGTGCCGCTCCTTTCCCGCGTCATGGGCTTCGGGAGAGGTGGCACGCCTACGGCAGCCTTTTCCGCCCCGGATTCGGGAAGGGCTCCTGCCACGGCGCGGGCCAGGGAAAGGGGTTGGGCCGGGCTCTGGAGGGGAGAGGATACGATGCGGCATGCTGCACCCCTGTCTGTGGCAAGTTTCCGCAGCTCTGCGGCCCCGACCTCCCGTGCTGTGTACAGCATGCCGCCGGAGGGAATCAGTAGTGCCAGGGTTTGCAGCACGCCTTCCCGTCCCCGTCCCATGCTTTCTTCGTGATCCGGCCTGGTATTGGTGATGATAGCGTGGGTGGCGCGCAATATCTGTTCCGAAATGAAAATGGTCTCCGGCTGGAGGGCCATGCCTTCGGCTACCACGACATCCGCGTTCATGCGGGACGCCATGCGCAGGAGGCGGGCGTGTTCCCGGATATTGGCCGGGCCGATGCGTCGCACGGGCCGGACCGATCCGTCGGGCAAAAGATATTCCGGCACGTCGCCCGTGGTTTTGCCCAGCACACACAGCCCGCGTTCACGCAGTATTCGCGTCAGCTCGCGGACAACGGCGCTTTTGCCTCTGGTACCGTGAACATGGATGCGGAACGGCACGGCGGAACGCCAGCGCAGCAGCAGCCGGTGCTCCGCTGCCAGAGGAATCAGAACCATAAACAGGCAGATCCAGTAGAGCATGGTGTCCTCATGTGTGTCGTATCCGGCGTCTTGCGCCCTCCCCGATGCGTCGGGAGAGAATACGTGCCGGGGAGGGGGAGACTGGATCAGGATTGGGTGAACAGTCTCCAGATTCCGGGCAGGGCGCGGAATCCTGTATCCACCGGTTCCGCTGGCGGCGGGTTGAAATAGTATCCCACGCCGTTTTCCATGAGATCCTCATAGGAGGGGATCACGCCGAATTCGATTTCCTTGCCCGTGACCTCCTTGAGGGCCAAGCACATGGCCTGTAATTGCTGCATGTTGCGGCCCACACGCTTCTTCAGCGGGCTGCCTCCATCCCAGGGTGCAAACAGATAGCCCAGTTCGGCCGCCCGGTCATAGAAGGCATCGATGCCGTCCACGGGCAGGAATTCGTCCGTGATACCCCGGATTTTCCCCTGGGTGGGATTGACGGTTTCAGAGGTCATGGCCATGAGTTCGGGGAACATGTCGCCCATTTCCAGGTTACTCAGGCCCCGGAAGGAAGGAGGGGAAACCTCGGCCCCTATATCCAGGTCATACATCTGCATTTCCAGCGCAACCAGACTGACCAGATCCTGGGCGCGCGGGTGACCGCTGATCGCATTGATGAAAGGATATTCAGGCTGGCCTTCGTGCAGATCGATCTGCATGTCCACCTTTTCCTTCCGGTTGAGCTGCTGGATTCCGTATGCCACGCGTTCGGCAAAGGTTCCGTCGGGACGGCCGGGGTAAGCCCGGTTGGGGTTACGGCATTCTTCCCCCGAGTATTTCTGCTTGTGCGGATATTGGATGAACACTTCCGGGTCCGGCCAGTGCTCGGCGGAATTGCCCGTGCGCGAACCGTGGCGGAAGGTGCGTTTGCTGCCGTCGGGCCGGGGGATGCTGATGAACTGCGGATGCGCCTCCTGCGGGTAGTTATGGGTGAAGCCCGTGTTGCTGCACTGGGGCAGGACGAGGACCCGGCCCTTGTTCACGGTGCAGTGTTCCACCAGAACGAGCGCCGCGCTCCAGCCTGCCGGCTCGTCGGAGTGGGTTCCGCCGAGCACCAGGAAGGTCGCGCCGGGTTCTTTGCCTTCCATGACAAATACCCGTGTATCGCCCAGAGTTCCCCGGAGCGAGGGCTCATAGTCGCTGAGCCATTTGACCTGGGTGACGCCCGGGCCGGGGATGATGAGGTCATCCTTCCACATCCGGACATAGTTCAGGGTCAGGATGATGCTGAAGAGCAGGGAAACGGCGAGAATCGTCCAGCCAGTCTTTCTGTGGTTGATGGACATGCTGCTCTCCTCCCTTACTTGATGAAAAACAGCCGCATGGCGAAGGGAACGATGACGAAAATCGCCAGGATTTGTTCCCATATGTTTTGCGAACGCAGGGTGTTGCGGATGACCAGATACAGGATAAAGGCCGTCAGTACGGTGTACATGGCCATGACGATGATATACAGGGGCGGCATGCTTGAACTCCTTGCGGCTTTGAAGGTTCGGAGACTGCCTCGGACGTTGCGGCGGGAATTGCCGTGTGCGGTTCCGGAGGCGTTTCAAGGCGGAAATACCTGGAACTGTTTACCATTGAAATAATACCTGGGCGGGACACTATGTTCCGGCCCGCAGGTTTCATACCTCCGCCGGAATCTCGTTTCGCTCGACTCCGTGGGGTATTTCAGCATTGAAATACCCTAGAAAGGCACGAACCATGCTGCGAACTGGTTGGCGAACACCAGTTCCACCATGGAGAAGAGGACGCAGGCGAGCAGAGGGATCAGACTCTTTTTCAGTACGGGCATGTAGGTCGGCTCCCCCGTCAGTTCCTGGGCGAAATACCCCCCCAGAGCGGAGGGCGGGATCACCTGGGCCAGTACGCAGAGCATGGAACAGCCCGCCACGATGGCGATCTGGTTGCTGCTGATCATGGCCAGGGTGAAAGGGATGCCGAGAATGACCGAAGCTCCCAGGTGGGTGAGCACGCCGCCCAGCAGGGGCAGGCTGACGCCCATGGCCAGGTACATCAGGGCTGGGGCGATGGAACCGATGACCATGGCCGCCAGTACCAGCAACCCCTTGGCTCCGGTGAGAGTGGTCACCTGCACCACTGAACCCACCACGAAAATCAGAGCCACGGTGGAGAACACGCCTCCGCGCAGGGCTTCGGCGCAGGCTTCGACATAACGGAATTTTTTTCCGGTGAACATGGCCACAAAGGTGCCGATGATGAACACCATAGGGGTGACGATATCTGGAAACTCACCCGGGAATGCGCGGATGAGCACCATGATGCCCACCACCGCCAGCAGGGGTACATAGGGCATGATTGCGCTTTTGCGCTCGGGCCGGGGCAGGGCCGCCTCGATGGCTTCGAGGCTGGGGGAACGGAAATCGCGGTAGCCCAGGAAAAAGATGGTGAACAGGCCGAGAGGCAGGGTCATGACCAGCAGCAGAAGATCGAAGCCCTCGTAGGGCATGTTGATGCCGCTGGCAATGATGATGGCAGGCAGGTTGACCGGCGGGGCCGCCGCGCCGATGGAGGTCACCATGGCGATGATGGCGGCAATTTTCAGATTGGGAATGGCGCAGATGCGCAGAATGGTAATGGCCACCATGCCTGTGCTGAGTACGGCGGCGGTACCCACGCCGGTGACCATACCAGGAAAGAAAAGCAACAGGGTGATGAGGCAGAACATGATGGACGGCCTGCTGCGGAACGTGGTCACGATGTCGTAGGCAATGCAGTCCAGATTCCCCGCTTGCTTCATGCAGGTAAGGAACATCATGCCGGTGAAGATCACCAGGTTGATATAGATGTACCATACCGGCCCCTCGAACAGATGGCGGAACGGGAACCCGAACCCGGTGACCACGGCGCTGATGGCCACGGATACGAACAGATTGAGGGCGATGGGAATATTCTGTCTGAATTTTTTTCCCAGCAGAAGAATGGCGACATAGCTGGCGAGCATGGCGGCCAGCGCTATGCCCGCCGTAACATACATGGTGCCGCCGTGGGAGTGTGCGAACATGGGGACCCCCTCTTGTCGAAGGTGTAAAACAAGACCCCCGGCTCCAGCGGAACGAAGCGTACGGATTTCGCGGGGGAAGGTTATGGGCGGGAGCCGCCGCCGGACGCCAGCCGGCGGCGGAGAAAGAGGTCAGTTTCCGGAAGCAAGGCCGCTGAGGACCTTGGCGACTTCCAGGGCCTTAGGTACCAGCACCAGGGGCTTGTCTCCCGCCGCCCTGGTGAAGAAGCCGTCGCCGTTGCCGGCTTCGTAGACGATGAAGGCGTCGGCGCTGGGCGCGAATTCTTCAAGCAGCTGATTGGTCATGGCGTCGCGGCGGCCTTCGCCGCCGATGTGCACGAGAACGAGGTAGACGCCGTTGTCCCTGGCGGCCTTTACCAGTTCCTGGCAGCGCGCTTTTTCCGTGTCCAGGTTCACGCCGGC
>JAEXGX010000122.1 GCA_023450535.1 Pseudomonadota bacterium
CCGCCAGACGTGCTCCCGCGCCGCCCCCCCGTGCCGTACAAGAATCCCAACCCCCTCGTCCGCTTTCCCGTGACGCCTCCCCCGCGCGCGCGTCGGCATCTCCCGCGGGCGCAATGCCGGCGGGAAAAGGGCGCATCATTCCCCCTGAAGCATGGCCCGCCGCCTGGAAAGTTCTTCGCGAACGCCGTCCGCTTCCCCCCCGCCCTCTGGTCTGCTGGACCTATGGCGGCCTGGGCTCTGATCTTGTGGGGACCCCCGACCCGCGACGCCGCGATCTGGTGGCCCGGATGATCAAGGGGCTCAACCACCCCGGAGGCACGCACGTATTCTGGCCATTTGAACTGCCGGACGAAGAAACTCCGGGGGAAGACACCCTGCGCGAAGAAAACGCTCCGTCTCTCTTCTGGTCCGGTGAAGCGCTGCTACGTACGCGCGCCCTGCTGGTCATGGGCTCTGACGCGCGCGACGCGCTCGGCCTGCCCAAAATCGGCCCCTACTGCCAAACCATGCTGCGAGGCCGCCTGCTCATCCAGCTCCCCCAGCCTCACAGTCTTGCGGAAAAACCCGAAGCATTCGGACAGGCCATGGCCTTCCTGTCCGGCCTTTTGCGCTTCTGCAACACGGCGCGGCGCTAAATTCCCCATTCCTGCTCCCTTTCCACAGAAAGCCGGTACAAGAAGCAGCTCGCAACATGCCGAGGGTTCCATGACACCTGATACCCATCTTCTTTCCCACGCCCTTCAGCTTATTCAGCAGAGTCTGCACGATTGTCTGCCGGATGACCCCATTTTGCTCTGGCAGCTCGATCCTGTCCGTAACAAACTCAAATTTTTCAGCGAACCGATATTCCAGACGCTTGGCCTCAACGTGCCGCTTCTGTTCCAAAACGGCGAATATCTCGACCGTACCGTGCTGGAAGATGATCACGCCGCCCTGCGCGACGCTCTGGATAAGATGAAAATGCAGAGGCATACGGGCGTTTTTTTCCGGATACGCGATAACGACGGCTGCCTGCGCTGGCTGATCATGCTTGGCATGCCCGCACCGGAAACACCTTTTTCCTATATCGGCGTCATCGGCAGATGTACCCGGATGCTCCGCCGCGTTACAGGCGAACAGCACGGCATGCCGTCCGAGAGTATGGACTGGCTGTCCTCCCCCGCCATGCTTGTCTCTTTCTCCAACTGGAAAATCATCCACGCCAACCGTAGTGCACGGGAACTGTGCGGCCAGGATGAAAACACTCCTCTGGAGGATATTTTCGCCCTCTCGGAAGATCTCAAAATTGCCATCTACGAAAGCCTGACCTTTTCCCATCGCTGGCAGGGAGTGCTGCGGGTCCGAACCCCCGGCGGAAGCTCGCTGCCCTGCTCGGTCATGATGCGCCCGTTATCGCAAGATGGCCAACATTGTCTGTGGATACGCCTTACCCCCTTGCTGACCGTTACTCCTGCCCCCCCGGAACCCTACAAGGAAAATATTCTGCCCGATCTCGCACCCGCCACATCCGAGCGGGAACTGCTGCGCCTGCTGCTGGCAAATTCACAGGTTCAACCTCCGGCTGAAGGCATTATCCTCTCCCGCATCTTTCCTGAAGAGAACCGGGTCAGCGTCACATGCGAAGGGAACATGTTCCCGAATGGTATGGAACACGTCGATTTCCCCTACATCGGCTCCATTGCGGAAAATATCGTGCGCTTTGGCCTCGATTCTCTGACAGTGGATGAAACTTCGCGCAGTATCCGCCCCATTGACTGGGCGCTGTTCATTCCCCAGGGCGTCCACTCCTACTATGCGGAACCCTGGTTCGAGCATGGGAGCATCCGTCTTGTGCTTATCTTCTGCTCCCCCCTGAACGGAGCTTTCTCCGATGTGCGTGGAGCCTCATTGCGCAAACTGACCGACGCCTTTGCCCGCCGTCTGAAAGAGCTGGACGGGCAAAACACGGCATAGCCTTTTCCAAATACCTTCACAAAAGGCCCCAGATGGTTGAACCAGATGGGGCCTTTCAAATTTTTTTGCTGGTCGAACCAGTATTTTTTCTCAAAACAACTTGCCGAATATCACGTTAAAGGTATAGATAAAGCCAAAAGACGTATCTCGTTACCTTTTTACTTATTGGTTGAACCAGATGACAGGCCCCACCAGCATACACGCCATCATTCCTCAGTTGCTTCAACTCATCGAAGAACTGGGGCTGCGCCCCGACGACCGGCTGCCCGGTGAAAGAGAGCTGGCCGCACGGCTGGGTTGGAGCAGAAACACGCTGCGCGAAGCGCTTACACTCATGGCTGCGCGTGGTCAGTTGAAAATCCGGTCACGTCAGGGCATCTTTCTCGGCGGCGCGGACTCCGAACGCGACAAAAACTGCGCCGTCTTGCTGCAAGAAGGCTTTGACGCTCTACGTATTGTCGCGCCTTCTCTTGCGGCCTCGGTTTGCCGCGAGTGCAGCCCGGCCGCGTTGGCCATTCTTGAAGGGCATACGGCCACACTCGGAAAGGCATTGGTGGAAGAAAATTTTCTGAGTGTCTGGCACAGTCTGACTGAATTTTATCTTGAAGTGGCGAAGCTTGCCCATAACGGCATGGTAGAAAAACTGGTTGCAGATATCTGTGGCCTTATCCCCAAAAATGGAGACCTTTCCGCCCTGCCCCTCGTCCGCCGCGACGCCCTGCAAAATTTTTTTACCGCCCATGTGGGCTTGTTGCAGGG
>JAEXGX010000213.1 GCA_023450535.1 Pseudomonadota bacterium
ATGGGCAGAGCATCAAAATGACGCTTCAGGGCATAGCGACCCGCCCGGCCTTCTATGTGTCCACAGGCATCTACAGCCATACGGCACACCAATTCGTTCTTGGCCAACAAAGCTTCTTCCAGTGCCTCGTTGTAACCAATGCCCACAATACATTGGAAGGCATGCTGGAGAAGATCCTGCTGTTTGAACGGATCCATACTCTCAACCAGTTTGAATACTGCCTTTGTCGCCGTAGGATTCACCCCGGTAAAAGTCAGCCCTTGCAGAACCACTTTTACGGTGTCTTCGTCCTCATCATCCAACGCTGCCAGCATGTACGCCTGCAGCTTGTCCAATTGCTTCGCGCCAAGCAGCGTCAGAGAATTCGGCCCTAAAATTCGAATAATAGCTTTGAGCGCTTTAATACGCAGAGGTCCACTGGACTTATCCAGATAAGAAAGCAGCATGGGAGCGCTTTTAACATTGTTGATTTCACCCAGCGCATCCAGCACGGTGGATGCGACCAGAGGGGAGCAGGTATCCAACGCCTGCACCAATACATCAACACAAGAGCCGTCCTTGATTTTTGCCAGAGCTTCCATCACGGCATACTGCACCCATTCCTCATCACACAACGCCTGGCGTAAGCTTTCCACGGCTTCCGGGCGGTGCAGTTCGCCCAGACTTACTGCTGCCTGATAGCGTACGTTGACTTCCGGATCATGCAAAAGAACATCGCACAGAGGCGCAAGCGCCATGGAACTATCGGAAGAACCAAGAATATCCGCAATAAAAATACGGATGTCGGGATCCTGATCATATAAAAGTTTGGTCAGGGTCGCGAGATCATCCACGCCGATCTCGCGTAAAACGTCCATGGCAATGTTGCGTACCACGACATCCTGCAAGCGCAACAAAGGTATAACGGCCCGTACTGCGACCGCTCCCCGGATTTGGCGCAATGCCCGTTCTGAAGCTTCCTGCACACCCACACTGCTGTTTTCAAAATGTTCCACCAGCAAGGGCACGGCGCTTTCCAGACGCAAATCACCTGCATCAAACGCCGCCTGTCTTGCCAAAGAAGCGTTCTCACTGGCCAGCCGCTTCAAGACGTCCTGTTCTTTCTGCGCATCAACGTCATTCATAAAAAAAATCTCCTGCCGGGAAGGCGTCTGCCTCAGCGATACAAAGCGTCTTGGATGCTGGCCGCGAGAGAATCCAGGCCGGCGACCTCATCAGCCAAACCTGCGTCGACTACAGCTTTGGGCATACCATACACCACGCAACTGGCTTCATTCTGGGCAATGAGGTATCCACCCTTTTCCTTAAGTACTTTGGATCCCTCCACTCCATCACTGCCCATACCGGTCATGGTAACGCCGACCGCCCGGCGACCCAGGCTGTTCCCCACGCTTTCCATCAACACGTTGACCGACGGCTTGTACAAAGCACCGACAGGTTCGGTCACTATATCAATGACAGGAAGCGGACCGCGCAGATCCAGGCGCATATGCTTGCCCCCCGGGCACACATAGGCGAGGCCGGGGCCTATTTTATCGCCGCCTTTGGCCTCGGAAACATGAATCTTGCAAACGTTGTCCAAGCGCCGGGCAAAAGCATCGGTAAACGTGGCGGGCATATGCTGCGCAATCAGAATACACGCGGGAAAATCCGCCGGAAGTGCGGAAAGAACTTTTTGTACTGCAGGCGGTCCCCCCGTAGAGACTCCGATAGCCACAATATCGCGTTTCGGTCGTCCCGCGCGCACCACCGGAGGCAAAGACGGCTCTGATCCCTGTGTCGGGGCACTTATGGAGGAGCGCACAGCAGAGAAACGGGAAGACTCACGCCCCCCTGCAAGGGAAGTATTTCTGTCCGAAGCAAAGAAGGGGCGAGTTTTACTTCCTGGAGCAAAAGAATCATGCCGCAGACGTGACTCAACAAGAGAACCGTTCATTGGTCTCATAAAGCGGCCACGCCGGGCTACGGCTTTTATCTTTCCGTGCAATTCCTGTCTCAAAAAGTCGAGGGAAAATCCGCCTTCCTGATATTTGGGAATAAAGTCAAGCGCTCCGGCTTCCAGGGCGCGAAGCGTGGGTTCAGCGCCCTCAACGGCCAAAGAACTGACAATCAGAACCGGCTTGGGGTTTGTCTTCATCAGACGTTCCAACATACCGATGCCGTCTAACTTGGGCATTTCAAGATCGAGCGTAATAAGGTCGGGATTTAATTCTTCCACCTTGCGCAAGCCGTCTTCACCGTCCCGAGCCTGCCCAATAACCGAGATCTCGGGGTCTGCCTCAAGCATCCGGGTCAACGCACTGCGCATAAACGCGGAATCATCAACAATCAGAACTCTGATCAAAGTCAAACTCTCCCTCGCGAGGAATTCTCGTTTGAAATGATTTATTCAAACAGGACACATTATCCTACAATGTAAACTTTACGCGCAAGTGAATTGCGGCAGAGCAGACCTCACGCGGAACCTCGCTTTGTTCGACTTCATGGAATATTTCAACGTTAAAATACCCAGTTTAATAAACGCAGAGCTGGATTATCGTCTAACAGGATACTCATAAAGCAACCTTACACCGCAAAAAAAAATCATAACGAACATCTTTTTTTACCTGATCGTTCCCGCTTTGACAAGCAAATGGATGATGAAGCGCCTTGAAATCCCGCATTTGGCGACCCTGGGAAAAAATACGGTTTTATCCCGAAAAGCTCCTTTCAGGGCTTGCCAAACATAACATGGCTGTGTATATTACCTCTTCGTTATCGGGATGTGGCTCAGTTTGGCTAGAGCGCAGCGTTCGGGACGCTGAGGCCGAAGGTTCAAATCCTTTCATCCCGACCAGTAAATTCAAGGGGTTACACAAAAGTGTAACCCCTTTTCTCTTTTCCTGTATATTATCTGTGCCATACGCAACAAGCGGCATATGTCAAAAGAGAAATGCTCCGCCGCAGCGAACAAAGGGAGATACCGTTAAAGGAGCCGCAATTCACTTGCAGCGCATAGTTCCGACGGAGGCGTGAAATCTGCAGGCCAGAACATCGCACCCGGCTTGATGAAGCATCTCAACTGTAAATTGCTCTAGTCGTCAAGAGACTGTACTTGTTTGACGTCGTCGTGGGGAAGTGTGACCTCATGGCCATTTTCGTCTTCAAAAGTTACCGTATTGGCGCCGGGATCGATAACGGGTTTGCTCGTAGCCACATGAACCGCATAAT
>JAEXGX010000327.1 GCA_023450535.1 Pseudomonadota bacterium
GGGCAGAGCCCCGCATAACTTTTCAAGAAGGAACAGATATGACGCAAGTTGCCATTTTCATCGGTTCCACCTCGGACGAGCCAGTAATCAGCCCGTGCGCGGAGGTGTTGAAAAAGCTGGGCATCAGTTTCCGGTTCACGGTATCTTCCGCGCACCGCACACCGGAGCGCACGGAAGCTCTGGTGAAAGAACTGGAAGCGGAGGGCTGCCAGGTGTTCATCTGCGCGGCGGGTATGGCCGCGCATCTGGCCGGGGCCGTCGCAGCCCGCACGACCAAACCGGTCATCGGCATTCCCGTGGCCGGATCGGCGCTGGGCGGCATGGACGCTCTGTTGTCCACGGTACAAATGCCTCCGGGCTTCCCGGTAGCTACTGTGGCGCTGGACAAAGCCGGAGCACGCAATGCGGCGTGGCTGGCGGCGCAGATTCTGGCTCTGCATGACGAAAATCTGGCAAAGGCCCTACACGCCGAACGCGACGGCTTCAAAGTCGCAGTGGAACGCGCCGGGGCGGAACTGGAAGCAAAGCACGCGAACTAACTTTTCGGGCCGTCCACAATACGGCGGCCCGGTTCACCATTTAAGGAGAGAACTTATGGATGCAGCCATTAAGCAGCAGGCCAAAGAGCGGATGAAAGGCTACTGCCGGGTTTGCCCGACCTGTGACGGGCGCGCCTGCGCCGGAGAAGTTCCGGGCATGGGCGGTCTGGGTACGGGTTCTTCGTTCCGCGCCAATGTGGAAGCCCTGCGGGAAGTGCGTCTTGCCATGCGTTGCCTGCACAAGGCCGTACAGCCCACACTGGGATGTTCCGTACTGGGGCTCAACCTGTCTCTGCCGGTGCTGGCCGCTCCCATCGGCGGGGTGTCCTTCAACATGGGCGGCGGCCCGGTGACGGAAGCCGATTATATCGACGCGATCATACTCGGCAGTAAGGACGCCGGAATCATCGGCTGCGGCGGCGATGGCGTGGGCGACGTTATTCACGACAGCGCATTCGCTTCCATTCGCAAGGCTGAAGGATACGGCATTCCCTTCATCAAACCCTGGGACGGGGAAGAACTGAACCGTAAACTGGACAAGGCTGCAGCCACGGGCTGCCCGATCATCGGTGTGGATGTGGACGCGGCGGGCCTGATTACCCTGCGCAAGCAGGGCCGCCCGGTTTCTCCCAAGTCTCCTGAAGAACTTGCGGCCATAGCTGCACATGTACACGGCGCGGGCTGCAAATTCATGATTAAGGGCGTCATGACGGAAGATGAAGCCCTCATCGCGGCCGACGCTGGTGTGGACGCTATTGTTGTCTCCAACCACGGCGGACGCGTGCTCGATCATACCCCCGGCACTGCTGAAGTCCTGCCCAAAATCGCCCAAGCTGTGCGCGGACGCGTGGACGTGCTTGTAGATGGCGGTATCCGCGACGGTGCAGATGTGCTCAAAATGATCGCCCTGGGCGCACAGGCCGTGCTCATCGGCCGCCCCTTCAGCGTTGCCGCTGTGGGCGGTCTGCGTGAAGGCGTCGCCGCCTATGTTGAAGACCTGCGCTCCGGCCTCACCGCCGCCATGACCCTTACCGGCTGCGCCGACATAGCCTCTGTCGGCCCACATATTCTGGCGTAAGAGCCATAACCGCGCGGGAGAAAATTTCCCGCGCGGTTGCCTGAATGCGTTTCCCACAGAATCCCCCCCGACTTCATAAAAAAACAGGGTTTTCATGCTGCAAATTTATTTCCTGTACATCTGCACGGGCGCAGCGGCCGGATTTTTTGCCGGGCTGCTCGGCATCGGCGGCGGCCTGGTGGTGGTTCCGCTTCTGACCCTCATTTTTTCCATCCAGGGCGACATGTCGCCAAACCTGGCCATGCATGTGGCGTTGGGCACCTCGCTGTCCAGCATCCTGTTTACGGCCATTTCCAGCTCGCGGGCCCACGCTCGCCGCAAAGCGGTGCTGTGGAACTATGTCAAAGGCATGTCTCCTGCCATTGCTCTGGGTACTCTGGCCGGTTCATTCCTTGCGGCGGGAATGTCCAGCTCCGGGCTCAAGATTTTCTTCGTATGCTTTTTGCTTGCCGTGGCCACACAGATGCTCGTGGACTTTTACCCCAAGGCACGGCATACCTCTCCGGGCATGGCCGGTCTTAGCTTCGCGGGCCTTGTCATCGGCGGAATCTCCAGTCTGGTGGGACTCGGCGGCGGCAGTTTGTCCGTACCGTTTTTGCGCTGGTGCGGAGTGGAAATTCATAAAGCCGTGGGCACCTCATCCGCACTGTCCTGGCCTATCGCCATTGCCGGAAGTATCGGCTATATCTGGACAGGCTGGAATCAGCCCGGCCTCCCGGCATGGTCGCTTGGCTATATCAGCGTGACGGCTACTCTGGGCATTGCCTGCACCAGCATCTTCTTTGCGCCGCTGGGCGCAAAGCTGGCCCACGCTCTGCCCGTGAACGCCCTGCGCAAAGTTTTCGCCCTCTTTCTTTACGTCACAGCAGCCCGCATGCTGTGGACCATCGTCGCATAACGCCAGACAAGAATAAAAACCTCACCACCCGAGACAACAAACCATTTTCGAGCGCCGCCATGCCCAAACTCTACACCGGAAACCTGCCCTCCTCCCGCAAGCTGTCCCAGCATCCACTGTGGAACATCTGGCTGCTCACGGTGGGCGCGGGGTTCATGGCGTTCGGTTCACAGGCCGTGGCGGCGCATCACGGTTTTCTCACCGGGGGAGTGCTCGGCATGAGCCTGCTGGCATGGTACGGCACAGGCATTCTGAGCGCGCCGATCTGGAACATCATCCTCAACCTGCCTCTGCTGCTTTTCGGCTGGTTCAAGGTCAGCCGACGCTTTGTGTGGTACAGCCTGTACGGCACTGTTGCCACATCGGCCTGGGGTGCACTGCTGGAGAATGTTCGCATTCCGGTGGAGAATGACTTTTACGCCGCTATTCTGGCGGGCGTTCTGGTGGGCGTGGGCATCGGCATCATGCTCCGTTCCCAGGGGTCCAGCGGCGGGCTGGACATGGTGAGCGTTTACCTGAACAAGCGCTGGAATCTGCCCATCGGGCAATGCTCCTTTGCTTTCAATATTCTGCTCTTCCTCACCAGCGTCACCACCATAGCGCTGGACATGGTCATCGTATCCGGCATTCTGGTCTTTATTTCCGCCAACACCACAGACTTTGTCCAGCGCCTGTCCAATCGGAACAAAACCGTATTCATCATCACCGGCAAAGGGCAGGAAATCTGTCAGGCCATTATTTCCAACGGCGGACGGGCGACCATAGTGCCTGCCTTCGGGGCCTACACCCATGAATCAAAAGAAGTCGTGATCACCATCGCCAGCAACTTTGCCCTGCGCTATCTGGAAGACCTTGTGGCCTCACGCGATCCGCAGGCGCTTTTTGCCGTGCAGAACAGCTTCTATATCGCCGGTGGCCAGTATCCGCGCAAATCAAAATAGCATTTACTTCCAGCCCAAGACTGCCCGCAGAGAAGCACGGGCTGCCTTTGCGGCAACGTAAGTTGCCGCTGGAGCCGGAGCAAAGCTCTCTGTCCGGCGCGGGAGTAGCACACTGCTCTGCAGAACTTTTTGAATCAGTTACTTGCGTTATTTTTACATTTATGTAAAAATGCAAAGAATACACATAAATGGAACCTCGCTGAACTAAAAAACGGGACTCCTATGATTTTTCTGGAAAAGCTCAAGGAATCAAGCATCTCTGTTTTGCCCATCATGGCCCTGGTCAGTCTCCTTCATTTTGCCCTGGCCCCATTGGAGGATCTTTTCATCCCCTTTCTGCTGGGCGGAATACTGATCATCGTGGGCTTATCCTTTTTTCTGGTGGGGGCCGACATCGGCGTACTTCCCATGGGACATCGGGCCGGGTCGGCGCTGGTGCACAAACGTAATCTGCCTCTGCTGCTGGCCTCGGGGTTTATTATCGGCTTCATCATCACCGTGGCCGAACCGGACGTGCAGGTGTTGGCCGTGCAGGTCATGGAAGTCGCTCCCTCCATTTCCGGGCGAACACTGGTGTTCATGATCGCGGCAGGAGTAGGTTTTTTTGTCAGTTTGGCGCTATTGCGCGTGATCTTTCAATTTTCTTTGCGCAAACTGCTGGCCGTTTTCTACGCGCTGCTCTTTCTCGGTGCGGCTTTTTCCAGCCCGGAATTTCTCGGAGTGGGCTTTGATGCGGGCGGGGCGACCACCGGCCCCATGACGGTTCCCTTCATCCTTGCACTGGGCATGGGGGTTGCGGCGGTACGCGGCGGCAACGCAGAAAGCGACAGTTTCGGTTTTATAGGCCTGGCCTCCATCGGCCCGATTATGGCTGTTCTTTTTATGGGAATGCTGTCTTCTGGCGGAGGCGATATTCCGGCAGAAAGCGCTGAAACTGCGGCAGCAACCTCTCTCGCAGGAATTTTTCTCGGGTTGGTACCGGAAGTAGCGCATGAGGTGATTGTCGCCCTCGGCCCCCTGTTCCTACTTTTCGCCGTATTTCAATTTACACTGGTGCGCATGCCCTCCCACCAGTTAGCACGCCTGATCATGGGTCTTATATATACCTTTATCGGCCTGATTCTGTTTTTCCTCGGGGTCAAGGGCGGCTTCATGCCCGCCGGACGAGAGCTGGGCGGACTGATCGCTGGGGGACAGCACTCCCTTCTGTTTATTTCGGCCGGAGTGATACTCGGGGCGCTGGTGGTGTGCGCCGAACCCGCCGTATGGGTATTGACGGTGCAGGTGGAGGAGCTTTCCGGCGGCAGTATCAGACGCAGCCTGATGCTGGCGGCGTTATCCATCGGTGTGGCCTGCGCCGTGGGCATGGCCATGTTCCGGATTCTGAGCGGCGTTTCCCTGTGGTATTTCCTCATTCCCGGATATCTGCTGTGTTTCGGGCTCATGCGTTACTGCCCGCCCCTGTTTACCGCCATTGCCTTCGACTCCGGCGGCGTGGCTTCCGGCCCCATGGCGTCCACTTTTGTCCTGGCCTTCGCCCTCGGAGCCTCCGGAGCATTGGGCGGCAATCCCATTACCGACGCCTTCGGCGTCATCGCGCTGATTGCCATGACGCCGATTATCGCCATTCAGGCTCTGGGCATTCTGGTGAACAGGGCTGAACACAAGACAGCGCCATCCACTGCGGCATCTCCTCCGTGCGATATCCCTCCCGAGAATAACGCGCTGGCCGACAGTCCCGCCGAAGGCAAAAAGACGGGCGGCAGTCTGCCCGAAGAGCGCGCGGCGCCAGCTCATTTACCCCAAAATACTCTGCCCCAAAAAAAACTGCCTAAAAAATTGGAGGACGAAGCATGATCCCCACCGGCAATTCTTCCGACAAACTGCTCTGCGCCATCTCCGGACACGGGCAGGGCGAGCGTCTGATGCGTCGCGCCAGAGAAGCCGGAGCCAGGGGAGGCACGCTGCTACAGGGTCGGGGCACCTGCACAGGCGGCCTGCTGGGCCTGTTTTGTCTTGACGATCAGGAAAAGGATGTGCTCATTATTCTCGGCACGCCGGAGCAAGCCCTGTCCATAAAAAAAACATGGCGCGCCACGCGCTCCGAATCCCATACGGAGATTGGCGTGTCGTTCAGCCTCGATCTTGAAAGAGTGTTGCGTCCACAACGAACAACACCTTCTGCCTCTGCCGATTCCGTCAACCCCGCTGCGGCTGCCATGCCGGAGACCCCCATGAGCGAACAACAGCAAACATCGTATGATCTCATCTGTCTTATTGTTAACGCCGGCTTTGCCGACGATGCCATGGCTGAAGCCCGCAAGGCCGGAGCGCCCGGAGGAACAGTGCTCAAGGGACGCGGCACCGCCAGCGGAGAAGATGCCCGTTTCTTCGGCCTGAGCCTGTTCCCTGAAAAGGATGTTCTGCTCATGCTGGTACCGCGCGACAAAGCCGACGCCGTGCGTCAGGCCGTACGCGAGCTCGATTGCTTAAAAAAGCCGGGTATGGGGATTGCATTCAGTGCTGCTGTGGACGATTTCTTCCCGCTGGGCAAAATCTGAACCATCCGGGCATCGCACCAGATACTGTAAAAACG
>JAEXGX010000026.1 GCA_023450535.1 Pseudomonadota bacterium
TCCTTGAGCAAACAGGAGAGGAGACGTGCAGCAATTCAGCAAGCAGACGTATAGTGACCAGGTCGCCCAGCTTATCAGGCAGCGTATCCGCAGCGGCAGGTTGCGCGGCGGCGACTGCGTGGGAGAGGCTGCTCTGGCCGGGGAGTGCGGCATCAGCCGCGCTCCGGTGCGTGAGGCCCTGTATCAGCTTGAAGCCGAAGGGCTTCTCATGTCGCATCCCAAGCGGGGCAAATGCGTTACCATTCTTACGCCCGACGGCATCCGCAACAGCTATGAACTGAGCGGACTGCTTGAAGGAACGGCGGCGGCCAACGCGGCAAGGGGCATGCCCGAAGACGTGCGGCGCAAGCTGTCTTCTCTTATTGAACGGATGCGTGAGGCTGTCCGTGAGGGCAGCACGTTTGAAGAGCACGCATCCCTGGGGACGGAGTTTCACGAGACCATTCTTTGCCTTTCCGATAATCCCTTGCTCCGTACTCTTGCCAGCCGTTCCAGTCGAGTCATTTCCAAGTACCTCATGTACCAGCAGTGGAGAACTCTCTACACCCCCGAAGAACTGTACCTCCGGCACAACACCATTTACGAGGCGCTTTGCGCGGGAAACCGGGAACAAATCGAGAACGCCGTGCGCGAACACTACGCAGACTCGGCAGAACGTCTTGCCAAATATTGCGATTCGGCCGTACCCAAAAGAAACAGGAAAGGCAAAGCTCACTTCCCTGCTGAATAGTTGCGAGTTTTCGAGCCGCCAGCCTAAGCACATTGGGCTGGCGTTTCGTGGTGAAATACGTCCAGCATATTTGTCGACAGTATACGGTTGACTTGATGTGCGGGCCGGGCTAGGCTTTTTGTCACGGCTGCTGAGGCAGCGTACTCAAGGTAAACTCGTCACGTATCCGCATCAGACAGGGAGGCAGCGCTGTGGCCAAACGTATCGGCATCATCGGTTGTGGAACCATTGGACGTCTGCTTGCTCTTCATGTCAGGGAGAAGCTGGCGCAACAGTATACGCTGGCCGCCGTGGCCTCGCGCACAGCGGAACATGCCGCGCGGCTTGGCGCGGAACTGGGGGTTCCGGCTCTTTCCGTGGATGCGGCCATTGCGGCGTGCGATCTTGTTGTGGAAACGGCCAGCGCGTCCGCCATGCCGTCAATTGTTCGGGCGGCGCTCACGGCGGGCAAGGAAATCGTCTGTCTGAGCGTTGGTGGTTTTGTACTGGATTCCACGCTGCTTGACGAGGTCATGGCAGGTTCTTCGCTTGTCCATGTGCCCTCGGGAGCAGGCGCGGGGCTGGATGGCATTCGGGCCTTGCGCGAAATGGGGATTGAGAGCCTTGCCCTGACCACGGTCAAGCATCCTCGGAGCCTTGGTCTGAGCGAACTTTCCGATCTGCCCCGTACTGCCGAAGAGGGTGCGTCCGTGTCTCCGGAAGCCCGTTTGCTTTTCGACGGCTGTGCGGAGGAGGCCATTCAACGCTTTCCGGCCAATGTCAATGTTGCCGTCGCGCTGGCTCTTGCGGGGCCGGGGCCTCGGAAAACCCGCATGCGTCTGATCGCGGACCCTCTGACGAAGGGAACCCTGCACCATATTGTGGCGCGGGCCGGGGGATGCGTGCTGGACATCACGGCCGTTCCGGCTCCTCTGCCGGAAAACCCCCGCAGTTCGGCTCTTGCCCTGTACTCTGTTCCCGCGCTGCTGCGCCAACTGGCCGAGCCGCTCAGACTTGCCGGTTAAGCGTGCGGTTCCGCGAATATTCTTGAGTAAAACGGTTCTGGAGCAGATTAACTTTCTGATTGCTTTAAACCTGAACCCCCCTTCCGGAGTTTCCATGTCACGAGAGATTGAAGTCGGATTTGTGCAGGAAGGTGATGTCTATACCATCCATACCGGTTCTCCGGTCTTGGGAGACATTGTGATGGATTACTCCGGTCTCCCGGAGGAGGAGCGGGGCGGAAATTCTTCCATTCTGCTGCTTTCCGCCGCGCTTTGCTGTTATTGCGGGAGCATCCGGGCTGCGCTTATCGCTCGTGATGTTCCGTTCCGTTCGCTCCGGGCCAAGGCAAAGGGCCTGAAACGCATGAATGCCGAAGGGGCCATGCGCCTGACCGATATTACTCTTGATGTGGCTGTAGATGTGGATGAGTAGTATGTGCCCAAGCTGGAACACTGCGCCAAAATAGTGAAGAAGTGCCTGATTACCGCCTCGCTTTTCGAGGGGATCGCCGTGACCCACGCCGTGCGGCGAGCGTAAACGGGAGCAAGTGGGGGCAAGGGGCTTATTAAAGTCCCCGATTAAACTGCTCTGGAGCAGTTTACCATTGAAATCATACATGCCTGGACACGATGTTCTGCCCCGCATTATATATTCCCCATATATCGAGGGGGATGGGGGGAATCGTTCCCCCCGACGGGGTACGGGGCAGCGCCCCGAACTCCCTAAGCTTTCGGCTGCTCTTGGTGTTCCCGTTCATAACCCAGTCTGCGCGAGACGTACATGAGCACGCCGAGCATAATCAGCACCAGAGCGGTGCCCATGAGCAGGGCGTAATCTTCCATCTGAAGAATGGCGTAGAGCAGGGTGTAGAGCGCAGTAAGCAGGGCGCCCGCGCCAAGGCCGAGCCGCCTGGCGCGCAGGGCCGCCGCCGCGTACAGGGAAATCATCAGAATGGCGCAGGCCGAAGCCGCAGTGTAGGCCGCTCCAAAAGGCACATGTTCGGCCAGCGAAAGCAGCGAGAGATAAAATACGACCATGGCCAGTCCCACCAGGCTGTACTGCACCGGATGCAGGCGGGCGCGCAGGCCGAGATCCAGCACGATAAAAGCCAGGAAGGTCAGGCCGATGAACAGAATGCCGTACTTCACCGCGCGGTGGATGAGTTGATACTGGGTGCTGCTTTCAAAAAGATCCACTCCAACGCTGAAGTCCGTGAAATTCTGGGGCCATTCGTCCAGGGCGGAGAGGTTGGGGAAAGGCCGGGCCAGAGAAGGAATGTTCCAGGCCGCGTGAAAACCGTCCGCATTAACCTCGCGCGTGGCGGGCAGGGCATCGCCCCGGAAGCTGGGGGACGGCCAGGACGAAACAAGGGCAAGCTCCGTTACGTCGCCCACAGGTGTGACGCGCAGACCGGCACTGCCGTTGAATACCAGCTTCTGGGAAAACGCGTGTTCCACGCGGTCGGCGTCCACGGATACCGGCACGCGAAAGCCGTTGGACATGCGCATGGGCCGGGTGCCCGGTTCGGCGCGCAGTTCCGCGCCGTCCCAGGTAAAGGGGCTGACGGAACGCAGGGCGTTGGGCCAGGACAGCCCCATGATGACATAGGCGTGGCGGTAATCGATTTCATTCAGCGCAGGCGCGACGCGCGTCCATTCCTCGCGCGTGGGCAGGACAAAAATTCCGTTCAGGCCGAGTTCCGCCGTGTATACCAGAGAACGATAAATCCCCCGTTTGCGTTCTTCGGGCGCAAGCGTACCGTCAAAGCGGACGGAACGGGGCAGAATGACCATATGGTTCAACACCTGTTCAGTGCTTTTGACCAGCCTGTAGGCATCAGGCGCGTCTGCCGGACGGCTTTCGTCCCGTACCCGGCTTTCCGTAATCTGATTTTCCGTGAACGGCACGACAAGAAGCGGCCCGGCCACGTTTTGCGGCCCTCCCCAGGTTTGGCTAATATCCTGCACCACACTCTCGTACAGTTCAGCCCGCTCATTTACGATGCCGCGCACGAAGCCGAGGGGAATGAGCAGCGCCAGCATGATCACGCCGACCACGGCGAAACGCACACCCGCAGAGCGCATGATGTCAAGGGC
>JAEXGX010000450.1 GCA_023450535.1 Pseudomonadota bacterium
CGTCCGGCCTGAAAATTGCGTCATTGCCTACCAGGGCGACGGCGACGCGCTGGCCATTGGTTTTTCCGAAACCATGTATGCGGCCATTCGCAATGAAAATATCACCACGATCATCGTCAATAATGGCATTTACGGCATGACCGGCGGTCAGATGGCCCCCACAACCCTGCCCGGCCAGAAAACAGCCACCTCACCCAAGGGGCGCGACGCCGATACCACCGGCCTGCCGCTGGACGTTATCGCGTTCATGAAGGAACGCAAGGTCGGCTATCTGGCTCGCGGATCACTGCATTCGGCCAGGGAAATCAACCGGGTGAAGAAGTATATCCGGGCCGCCATCGAGAATCAGATGAACGGCGGCGGTTACGCGCTGGTGGAAATCCTCTCTCCTTGCCCGACCAACTGGTACATGACTCCGGAAGCGGCTGTGAAGCACATCGAGACAACGGTGGAATCTGTGTATCCTTTGGGTGAATTCGTCAAAAATGGAGAAAAAGTCGATGCTTAGCATTACCTGTTCCGGTTACGGCGGGCAGGGCGTTCTCACCGCCGGCCTGCTTCTCGCCAACGTGTCTATGGAAGCGGGCAAAAAGCTCACCTGGGTGCCTTCCTACGGCTCGGAAATGCGCGGCGGAACGGCCAGCTGCCACCTGCGCATCGATGACCACGAGATCCTCAATCCCTTTTATTCAAAGATGGATGCGCTCATCGCCATGAATGAGGATTCCGTGGGCAAGTACGAAGCCAACATTACGGAAGGCGGCGTGCTCATCGCCAATTCCAGCATGATTTCCGGCCGGGAGTTCCGCAAGGATATCCGGGTGATTGAAGTTCCGGCCACGAAGCTGGCGCAATCGCTGAAAAACCCGCGCGGCGCGAACATCATCATGCTTGGCGCGGCCATTGAGGCCACAGGGCTGTTCCCGGCAGACGAGTTCGCCAACGGTATCGACGCCTATTTTGCGAAAAAGGGCAAGAACAACCCGCTGAATCGGGAATGTTTCCTGCAGGGCGCGCAAGCCGCCCGCCACGAGTAGGGGGCCGGCATGGATCTGAAAAAATTGTTGGCTCCCAAGGTCATCGCCGTGGTCGGTGCGAGCGAGAAAGAGGGGTTCGGCGGGGATACCTGCCGCAATATCATGTCCTACGCGGACAAGGAACGGGTCTATTTCATCAACCCCAGGCGCGACGAGGTGTTCGGTAAGAAGTGCTGGCCTTCGCTGGATTCCCTGCCGGAAGCCGTTGACCTCGTGGTGGTGTGCACACCGCAGAAGACTGTGGAGGATATTCTGCGCCAGGCTGCCGCCAAGGGGGCAGGCGGCGCGGTGGTCTACGCCAGCGGCTATTCTGAGGTCGGAACCGAAGAAGGCAGAGAGGCGGATCGTCGTCTGCGTACCCTGTGCGCCGAGCTGGATATGGCCCTGATGGGGCCGAACTGCGCGGGCTTCATGAACTATGTGGACAAGGTATGCGCCTTCGCATTCATTTCGGCAGAGCGCGACCGCACGGGCTCCGTGGGCATTATCTCCCAGAGCGGCCAGCTCTGTCTTTCCCTGATGGACAGCCCGTCCATGCGTTTTTCCTACTCTATCTCGGCGGGCAACTGTTCTGTGGTAAGCATGGAAGACTATCTTCTGTATCTGGTGGATGACGAACATACCAAGGTCATCGGCCTGTACCTTGAAGGTGTCACCCAGCCCGCCAAATTTGCCGAAGGGTTACGCGCCGCCGCGTTGAAGCGTAAACCTGTGGTCGTACTCAAGACCGGCCGGAGCGAGAAGGGCAGTCGCGTAGCGGCCTCCCACACAGGGTCGCTTTCCGGCGCGGATCGTATGTATGACGCCATTTTCAAGAAATTCGGCGTCATCCGCGTGAGGGACGTGGAGGAGTTGCTCGCCACAACGCAACTTTTCGCCACGCTTCCCTGTCTCCCCACGCAGCCCGGTTTCGCCTCCATCAATCTCTCCGGAGGCGAAACCGGCGTTTGTGCGGATATGGGCGACATGGAAGGCATCGAATATCCCGACTTCCAGCCGGAAACTCTGACAAGGCTACGCGCGCTGCTGCCTTCCTATGCCAGCCCGGCCAATCCTCTGGATACTACCGCGACTATTTCCTACGACGCGGACGTGTACGCGGCAGTCCTGCGGGCAGTTATGGATGACCCTTCTGTGGGTATGGTCATCGTGGGCTACACGCTGTTGTACGAGATTGCGGACCCCTGCATCCACTATATGGCCAGAGGCATTGAAAAGGTCATGGCTGAAGGCAACGCCAAACCCGTGGCCATGCTGCCCTTTCTGGAAAACTCGCGTAATCCGGAATACCTCGACTGTTTGGCTGCAGCGGGGGTGCCCGTGTTGCCGCCCCCGGTCTACGCTTTTGCCGCGTTGCGTTATCTGAAGGAATTCGTCAGCTACCGGCCTGAAGAACATACGCTGGATTTGGCCATTCCCGTTGAGTCTTCTGTTTGCGGCAAGGCTCGCCGCACCCTGTCCGAGTACGACAGCGGGGCGATCCTGCGTGAATATGGCATCCCCACGCCTGAAGGCGGCATCGCCGCGAACGCGGACGAGGCAGTGGCCATTGCTGAGCGCGTAGGCTACCCCGTGGCCATGAAGGTTGCCTCGGCGGACATCCCGCACAAGTCGGACATTGGCGGCGTGGTATTGCATGTGCAATCCGCTGACGAGGCGCGCGCCGCCTTTACCCGGATCATGGGCAACGCGGTGGCACACGCGCCCGCCGCAAAGGTGGACGGTGTTTTTGTACAAAAAATGCTGAAGCCGGGCCTGGAAGTGATCATTGGCGTGAACAACGACCCGCAGTTCGGCCCTGCCGTACTGGTGGGGTTGGGCGGTGTGTTTGTGGAAATATTCCGTGATACCGCGTTACTGCCTGCACCTTTTGATCGGGGAGAAGCCCTGCGCATGTTGGAAAGCCTCAAGGCCATTCCGCTGTTCAGGGGCTATCGCGGCAAGGCTCCGTTGGATCTGGAGGCCCTGGCGGACATGATCGCCAACGTGGCACGCCTTGCTG
Organism: Pseudomonadota bacterium; assembly: GCA_023450535.1. GTDB lineage: Bacteria > Desulfobacterota > Desulfovibrionia > Desulfovibrionales > Desulfovibrionaceae > Mailhella. The sequence continues at coordinate 3,040 of JAEXGX010000450.1, forward strand.
CCGAACGGCGCGACCGCATCGCGGAGCTCGATATCAACCCCGTGTTCGTCTACGAGCAAGGGCAGGGCGTCTGTGCCGCCGACGCGCTGGCCGTCGTGCGGGAATAACTCTTCCGGCAGTCGCCTGCGGGCGGCTGCCGATCTTCAAGGAAGGTCGGAATGAGCCTTTTCAGAAAGTATTTCGTGGTATTTGCCTTGTCCCTTGGCTATGCCGCCAGCTACATGCTCCCGTACATCAAATATGTGTTCTATGATCAGCTTTTGGCGGGCGTGAACTGCACCAACGAGCAGGCGGGCCTGCTGCTGACCATCTACACAATCATGAACCTGTGTCTGTATATTCCCGGCGGCTGGGTCGCAGATAAATTCAGTGCGAAATGGGTCATCGTACTTTCGTTGTTCGGCACCGGCGTGCTGAACTTCGTCTTTGCCATGCATATGACATACAATACCGCCATGATCGTTTGGGTGTTGCTGGCCTTCACCACGGCTTTCGCATTCTGGTCCGGCGTGATCAAGGCTATCCGCCTGCTGGGCAGTGCCAAAGAACAGGGCAGACTGTACGGTTTCTTCAGTTCCGGCGTGGGGCTGTTCTCCGCCGCTGTTTCCGGCCTGGGTCTGCTGGTGTACGGCCTGTATGCCGCCGATCAGGTGGCCGGACTCAAGGGCGTCATCTATGTGCAGGGCGCGGCGTGCGTGCTTTCCTCCGTCATCCTGTTCTTCTTCTACGCCGAATCCAGCGAAGGTGCTGCGGAATCCGAGGACGACAAGTTCCAGACCAGAGATATTCTCAAGGTACTCAAGGAACCCATGACCTGGGTCATTTCGCTGCTTATCTTCTGTGGGCATGGTATCTATACCAGTACCTCCTACTTCAATCCCTACATGACCAGCGTCATCGGCGTGACTATGGCCTTCTCGGGCGTACTGGCCATTGTGCGTACTCATATTCTGCGTCTTACCTGCGGCCCTCTGGGCGGTATTCTTGCGGATAAGGTGAAGTCTCCCGCTCTGGTGCTCATCTATTGTTTCGCGACCATGGCCGCGCTGCTGGTAGGCTTCATACTCATTCCCGTGGGCACCGGCGCCGTGGTGGTCATCGGCCTCCAGCTCCTCCTGGCGGCCGTGACCTTCACCGCGTACTCCATTCTGTATTCCTGCATTGAGGAAGCAGGCGTGCCGCGCAAGCTTACCGGAACGACTGTGGCTATTGCCTCCATGCTCGGATATCTCCCTGATATGATTTATAATCCTTTGTTCGGGCGTTGGCTGGATGTCTATAAGAACGACGGCTACCTGTATATCTTCGCCTTCCTCGCCGCGTCCGGGGTTGTAGGCATTTTCATGGCCATCCTGATCCGCCGCCGGGGCCTGTCGCGCCGTGCGGCAGAAAACTCTGGGGCCGAACTGTCTGCGGCCTAGCCGGGCAACTTCCCGCCGCGCACCCGCGCGGCGGGATTCATTGAGGGGGACGTGAAGGGGGACGTAATGGATATATGGGATTATGCCGTACTGCTGGCGTATTTCGGCGTACTCGTCGGGATAGGCTGGCGCGCGAGCCGCAAGCAGAAGGATCTGGCCCAGTATTTTGTCGGTGGCAGGCGCACGGGCACCTTTGCCATCATGACGCTGTGGATGGCGTCGTGGGTGGGCGGAGCGACCATCCTCGGTACGGCCGCGCAGGCTTACGACACGGGGCTGCGTTCGCTGCTGTACCCCTGCGCCATAGCCTTCGGTTGCGTGCTCTTCGCGCTGACCTTTACCGGAAAGATCAAGGAGGCAGGCGACGCGCACGGGCATATCACGTATCCCGACTTCATTGAGAAGCACTATGGTCCGCGTTGCCGGGTGGTCAGCACGATCACGGCCTTTTGCGCCAATATCGGCTATATCTCCAGCCAGTTGCTGGCCACGGCCATTATCATGAATCAGCTGGCCGGATGGTCTTTAGGCGTATCGTTCATTGTATCCACGGTGGTCACAGTGCTGTATACGGCGGCGGGCGGTTTTCTGGCCTTGGACAAAACTTGCCGCTTTCAGGCCGTGCTGATTTTCGTGGGCACGGGGTTGGTGGGCATGCCGCTGACCTTGTGGGCTGTGGGGGATGCTGGACATTTCGCCACCGAACTGCCCGCCGGGTTTCTGAATCTGGACGGGGCGGGCACTTGGTCGCTGCTGGGCATGTTTCTTAGCGTGAGCATGACCTTCTATACCTCCAGCGACAGCTATATCCGCTGTTTTTCCGCAAAATCCCGGCGCGCGGCCACGGTCGGAACTATGCTGGCGGCGCTGCTTATCGTGAGCATCGGCGCTTCGGTGTGCGTAATGGGGCTGGGTGCGCGGCTGCTGTTTCCCGAACTTGGCAATGGCGCCAATGCATTCATCACCATTATCATGAGACTGTTCCCCTCCGGTGTGAAGGGGTTGATGCTGGTCGTACTGCTCGCGGCGATCATGTCCACTGCATGTTCTTGTATTCTGACGGCCTCGGCCAACATCACGCGCGATATTTATCAGCGTTTCATCAACCCTGCGGCACCGGATCGCCGGATCGTCTGGCTCAGTATCGCCAGTTCCGTGCTGGTCGGTGTGATCAGTGCGCTGCTGGCCTGGTATGTCCAGGATATTATCGGCCTGCTGTTCATGGCCTTCACCATTAATTCCGCCAGCCTGTTTCTGCCCACTCTGGGCGCCTATTTCTGGAAGCGCGGCACGGAGCAGGCTGCGTTCTGGAGCATCGCCTTGTCGCTGGCCACTGTGCTGGTCTGGTATCTGGGCAGGGAATGTCTGCCCGAATCCGCCCTGTTCGCCGTTGACCCGGTGTGGCCGGGGTTGGCGCTTTCTGCCGCGCTGTTCTTCTCGTTGAGTCTGGCGGGAAGCGGACGGAAGATAACTTTTCAATAATCAACACATGGAGAGGCTGCATATATGTTGAAACAGGAATTCAAGGACAGGATTGAGGCGCTTGTCGGCAAGGTGCGCTGTTCCTTCGCCCCCGAGGATTTGATCATCTATTCTTATGATGCCAATGCGGAAAAACGGGCCATGCCCGAAGGTGTGGTTTCCCCCGAAACCACGGAGGAAGTGGCCGCCATTCTGAAGCTGGCCAATGAGTATGAGACGCCCGTCGTGCCTCGCGGTGGGGCCAGCGGGTATACCGGCGGCGTGGTGCCCGTGTGCGGCGGCATTATTCTGGCTATGGATCGCTTCAACAAGATCCTGGAAATTGACAAAGACAACTTCCTGGTGATTGTCGAACCAGGTGTGATCACCAAAGAACTTCAGGAAGCAGTGGACAAGATCGGCCTGATGTACCCGCCGGACCCTGCCTCCACGGCGTTCTCCACCATCGGCGGCAATATTGCGGAAAATTCCGGCGGCCTGCGCGCCGTCAAGTACGGTGTTACCAAGAACTACGTCATGGGGCTGGAAGTTGTTCTGCCCACCGGTGAAATCGTGCGCACCGGGTCCAAGTGCATCAAGGACGTGGTCGGATACAATCTGACCGAGCTTTTTGTCGGCTCCGAGGGGACGCTGGGTGTGATTACCAAGGCCGTGATCAAGGTCGTGCCCAAACCCGAGGCCGTGCGTACCATGACCGCGACCTTCCGCACCCTGGAAGAGGCCGCCGAAGCGGTAAAGGCGATTTTCGCCACCGGCGTGCGTCCCTCCACTCTGGAATTTCTCGACCGCATTTCCGTGGAAGTGGTGGAACGGGCCATTCATTTCGGCGCGAAACCCGAAGAGGGAGCGCTGCTGCTTATTGAGGTGGACGGCCCGGACATCGCGCTGGACGGCGATGTGCAACATATTGAGGAAGCCTGCCAAAAGTGCGGCGTGATTACCTTCCGCAAGGCCCGCACCGAAGAGGAACGTGAAGAGTTGTGGAAGGCCCGGCGCGCGCTTTCCTTCGCGGTATGCGAGATTTCCGATCAGTGGGAGGACGACGACATCTCCGTACCCATTTCCCGCATCCCGCAGATGATCCGTAAGCTGGATGAAATCGCTGCGCGGCACAAGATCATCATTTACAATTTCGGCCATTACGGTGACGGCAACATCCATGTGGGCATGACCACCGGCAAGGATGGGCGTCCCTTCCCCATGAAAGCCAAGGACGAGGTCGTACAGGCGGCGGTGTCGCTGGAAGGCCGCATTGCTGCTGAACACGGCATCGGTTGCGTCAAGGTGCATAATCTGCACTGGAATATCGACGAGCCTACCCTGCGGATGATG
>JAEXGX010000013.1 GCA_023450535.1 Pseudomonadota bacterium
GGCCTATACTCCTCTTGACTCTAAAGAATGGTATCTTTTGAGCTTTGTGCCTGTGGATGTGGTCAATGCAAAGTCTGAAATGCTCATGCGAACCACATTGCTGCTATGCGCTATTATCACGTTGGCATTCGCTATTCTTGTGACCTATCAAATGTTGACGTACGCCAGGCACAAACGCAAACTGGAGCAAATCGCCTATGTGGATCCGGTTACCGGCGGTAATACCATCGAGCGCTTCTATGAATTGGCGGATCACCTTTTGAATGTTCCGGGAAAACCCCAATATACCCTCGTGTACGTCAATGTGGAAAAATTCAAGCTCCTCAATGAAGAGTTTGGGCGTCGGGCCTGCGATGATTTGCTCCGTTGCCTGCACGGCGGCATTGAAATTGATCTCAGTCCACAAGAATGTATGGGGCGGCTGTCCGCTGACAATTTCTGTATTTTAGCTTCCTATTCTAGTGAAGAGGAGCTCTTGAGCCGTTTCGAAACATGGTATTCTGCAGCGGCTCTGTGTCAAGAAGATATGGGCGGCGTATGGTTGGCTCCAGTTGTCAGTTTCGGCGTCTATGTTATCAGTAATGATTCTCTGCCATTCCCTCACATGATTGACCGGGCTAAATTGGCCCTTAAAGAGACATCTGCCACGCTACATGGCAAGTTGCGCTGCGCCATATATGATGATGCCATACGTCGCCAACTTTTCCGGGAAAAACACCTGGAAGACATGATGATTGCCGCTTTGGACAACCAAGAATTTTTGGTTTTTCTACAACCTAAGTACAGGACAGAGAGCGAGTGTATCGGCGGGGCTGAAGCCCTTGTCCGTTGGAAGAGCGGTGAAGGCATGATTTTCCCCGATGAATTTATCCCGCTATTTGAGAAAAATGGCTTCATTATCCAGTTGGATCTTTGGGTATTTGAAGCTATTTGCTGTCTTATTCGCAAGTGGCTTGACGTTGGAATGGAACCGGTCAAAGTGTCGGTGAACTGTTCACGCGTACACCTCAGGAACCCTCACTTCCTGGATAATTTCATAGAGATTTTCCACCGTTATAATGTCCCTTCAAAATATATCGAGATTGAGCTGACAGAAAATCTTGTGTTTGAGGACGTCCCCAATCTCAGCAAAATTATTGATGACATTCATGCAGTAGGGTTCGGTTGTGCCATGGATGATTTTGGCAGTGGATATTCCTCTCTCAATCTCATTCAGGATATCCCGGTGGATACCATCAAGCTGGACAAGGTGTTCTTCCGTAATGGAGCCAAAGAGCTTGATCGTACAGAATCTGTGGTAGGAAGCATCCTTGCCATGTCCCGTTCTCTGCATATGATTACGGTAGCGGAAGGCGTGGAAGAACGTGAACAGGTGGATATGCTCAAGCGGTTAAAATGTGATTTCATTCAAGGATATTATTTCGCCAAACCCATGCCGATCGCTGATTTTGAACGCCTGGCATTTGGAATGTGTCTGGATGCAGAAGAAAACACAGAACAAGCATGAACGGTCTGGTTGCTTGTCGCCTTGTGCAACCATTTAATTGGTAGAGGATAGGTAAATATCATGGGCTGGGTGGAAAGAATATTTTCCTGCCTGTGTATGGCACTGCTTTTAACGGCCTGCGAGAAGACTGAGACACGTACAGTAGAAGATATTTGGACGCAGAAAACTATTCCAGAAGGAAAAATTCCTGTCACAATTCTTGTTAAGTACGCTTTTTCTATCAATGAGTTCGAGCGGGCAGCCGAAAAAAAATTCCCGCAACTGGATATTATCCAAGTGGGCAATTACACATTTGATCGTGGTCTGGTGGAATACCAACGGCGTTTGGAGCATGATGATCTAACTGATATAGTCATGACATGGCCATTAGATGTGGGGAAGGAGTATTGGAAGGATCGCCTGCTGGATCTTTCCAGTATGCCGTTTACCAGTCGTTATAGCACGTCCATGCTCAATAGCATCGCTGTTGACGGTAAACTTTATTACCTGCCCGGCCCCGCTCAGGTTCGGGGAATCCTGTATAACAAGACTTTGTTTGAGGAAAAAGGCTGGCAGGTACCGCACGGGTTTGATAGTTTTGTGGAATTATGCAAAACCATTGAAGCCAGTGGCATGCGTTCTCTTCAGTTGGGTTTTAAAAACTCGGAAGTTCTGGATACTGCCTTTGTGGGGTATGGATATCGAAGCTGCTACAGTTCGCCTGCAGACGCACAGTGGATAGTTGATTACAATAAGGGCAAGGGGAGCTTTAGCAGTCATTTCAGCCCTGCTTTGGACATCTTCCAAGCCATGATCGCAGCGGGGATCTGGAAAAAGAGTGACTTGGACGTCGATTATGCGGAACGCGAAAGCATGTTTTTTAATCGGCAGTGCGCCATGGTTGAAGATTCGGTGCTTTTGGCGCGGTTGGTAGGGCATGGCTTTGCGGGGCTCAGAGATGAGTTTGCCCTCATGCCGTTCTTTAATCCTGGCGAACCCAGCGATTGGGCCAGGCTCTATATGGTATGTTATATTGGCCTCAATAAACATTTGGCGGAACCGCAAAACAAGGCAAAGTATGAGCTTATTCTGAACGTGTTGGATTATATCAGTACGCCCGAAGGCCAGACAGCTTTGGCTGCAGATACCGGAGCCATGTTTTCCAGTGTAAAAAGCGTACCACCGCCGAATATTCCTGAAATTCAGGATCTGGCCCCGGCTTTGGGGCATGGTCGATACGCTATCTTTCCCGAGCTGAAAAATGCGCAGGAAGCGTTGCGTCAGGGGCTTGCAGGTATGCTCGCCGGGACGTTGACGCGGGATGACCTGATTCGTATGGTGGATAAACAGAACTTGAGTCCACCCCTTTCTACTTCAGACGCAGTACTTGGGGTGGCGACGGCAGACTTTACACTGATTGAGACTGGTAATTTTCTCACCGACGCCATGCGGAGTAAATCCGGTGCAGATATAGCTCTTTTTTTAGACAACGGTAAAGACGGCAGATATAATGGCAAGGGAATTAGTGCACGCCTCTATGAAGGCCCGCAAACTCTGGATGATGTGAGTAGAATTCTGCCAGATCTGAAGTTGGGAGAAATCGGGGAACTCCTGGTGGTGACGATGACAGGAGAAAATTTAATCTCTACCTTGGAGTATACGCTTCCTGTAGAGCGCTATGGCCGAGGCTGGTTTTATTATTTCTCCGGGTTGCGTATGGAGTATGATGTAAGCGCCGAACCGGGTACACGCATCCATAAGCTGAGCGATGTGAATGGTAGTCCGATTGACCCTCAGCGAATATATACTATTGCTGTCATGGATGCTTCTGTACCTGAAGATGCGGTTCAGAGTGTAACAAAGACAGGAATCCTCATCCGTGACTTGTTCTCAGATGCAATTCGCTCACAGAAAAGTATTTCACCGCGCGGTGATGGCCGCTTCGTCAGCGGAAGCTCTTAGCTGTAACGTGTCAATACGTTATAGAAAATTAACTGTTTTTTCCATGAATGGGCATATGTCGAAATATATGCCCACTCTTTTAAGGCTGTCCGGATAAATCATTGCTCTTGGCACACATCATAAAACTAAAGTAACAGCAAACCATAAAAACTCATTAACTCACCCTATCAAAATAACCGCTCAATGTTTCTGGATAACGAATGGTTAACAGGCGCAGGGGGGCCGTTTCGTTGAACAGGAGGCGGCATTCCTTCAAAAACGCTTCGCTCCGGGTAAAAGAGCCTTTTCTTTGAATGTGTATTTCCACATCCGCCCCGGAAGGTGTCAGAACCATGATCCTCACCCGAAAATCCGGCTCCTCCCCACAGGGCAGACCGGCATTTTGGCTGTATTTGTTCAGCAACACGGCCAGTTTTTTTTCTGCCTCGGCCAACGCGCGCAAAAGGTACGCATCTGCACGAATGCCGTAAGGGAAACGAGTCAACAGGCAGGGCCGCGCTTTTTGCCACGGCATATCCATGCCGATCTCAGTTCCAATCCGGCGGATATCATCCTTTTTGAATCCGGCTGTTTCTAGGGGGGAATGAATGCCCAGTTCCCGTAGGGCTATACGCCCGGGGCGATACCCCGTGGCATCAGAGGCATGGGTGCCGTCGCACAGGGGCAGGGACGTCGAGGCGCACAGCAATGCTTCAAATAAGCGTCTCTTGCAGAAATAACAGCGGCGTTCATCGTTTGTCGCAATCCGCTCATCTTCCAGCGGATCGACAAAAAGATTGGCCAGGGGCAGAGCATGCAGGGCGGCCCAGTTTTGGGCAAAAGCGCTTTCCTGTGGGCTTACGTGCGGGCCGAGTACGTGAAGCAGAGTTACGGAATAGCCAAGTCGTTGCGCGGCAAAGGCCAGAAAACGGCTATCCAGTCCGCCGGAAAAGGCGAGCGCCAGTGCTTTTTTTTCTCCTCTTTCCCCTGATGGTGTGGAACAGATGACGCGCAATGCATCATCTAAATCCTTAAGCTGCGCAGGTGAATGCTTGAGCGGGTCAGGATTCAACGTCAAGGCTCCTGTTATTTACGGAAAAGAAGTTTTTGCAGCGCCATGACCGTGTCCACTCCGTTTCTGCCCAAGCCTTCCTTGTCAGGGCCGGGGTGAAAAATGGGGGTGTACCCAAGGCGCTTGGCCTGCATCAGGCGTACATCATGCCCGGAAACAGGACGGATTTGTCCATTGAGGTCTACTTCCCCCCAGAATACGGTGCGTTCCGGTAAAGGGATGTCATACAGAGAAGAGAGCAGGGCTGCCACCAAGGCAAGGTCAAGAGCCGGTTCCTGAAGCCTCATCCCGCCGCCGACCTTGGCAAAAATGTCGTATTGGGTGAAATTCAGGCGTAGCCTTTTTTCCAACACGGCAAGAAGCAAGTGCAAACGGTTCACGTCAAAGCCAAGGCCGGTTCGACGGGGAATGCTCAGGTAACTTTTGGTCGCCAGAGCTTGCATTTCCACGGCAAAGGGGCGTTGCCCTTCCACCGCCATGACCACGGCAGTGCCGCTGAGGCTGGCGTCACGCGCGCCGAGGAAAAACGTGGACGGATCTTCCACCACTCGCAGACCCTGTTGCTCCATCTGGAACACCAGTAATTCTTGGTTGGGGCCGAAACGGTTCTTCAGCACCCGCAGCATCCGGAACATTTCGCGCCGTTCCCCTTCCAGGGAGATTACTGTATCTACCAGATGTTCGAGCAGGCGAGGGCCAGCCAGGGTTCCGTCCTTGGTGACGTGGCCGACAAGCAGCAATGTCGTGTTGGATTTTTTACAGCGCTCTACCAGTTCCGTGGCCACGGCCCGTACCTGGCTGACATTGCCCGGCAGGCCCTCGGCTTCATCCGATGCCAGCGTCTGAACGGAGTCCACAATCAGCAGTGCGGGGGCATGGTCTTCTTCAAGCAGAGGGAAAAGATCCTGTACCCTGCTGGTAGAAAGCGCGAGCAGATTGTCGTGCAGAACACCGAGGCGTTCCGCACGGCTCCGGATTTGCGGAAGCGATTCTTCTCCGCTAGCGTACAGTGTTACCCGCCCATTGCGCGCCACGGCACCTGCCACCTGAAGGAGTAGGGTAGATTTGCCTATGCCTGGTTCACCGCCTACTAGGATGGCCGCTCCCGGAACAAAGCCCTTGCCGAGCACTCGATCCAATGCCTGCAACCCCGTTCCGTACGGCGTGTGCCCCTCGTCACTGACGCGCCCGAGCGGTTGCGCTCTGGCGGAACTTCTGGGTGCGGAGCGTCGTGCGCTCGACGAGGAGGCGGAAACGAGCTCGGCTTCCAGGGTATTCCAGGCATGGCAGGCCGGGCACTGGCCCCGCCATTGCGGCGTCTGCACTCCGCACTGGCGGCAGCGGTAGACTTCTCTGTTTTTAACCATATGGTAACCTTATGACAGAAGGAAAGAGAGGCTGCTGAAAAAGTTTTTTAGGGGACGAGGAGGTATATGGTATAATGAGGGGGATAGGGGCGGAGCCCCGGTTTTTCAGCATTCCGGGAAAAAGCTTACCTCTGTTTTTTGTCGAACAGCTCTATGCGGCGCAGGTGGCGGCCGCCTTCAAAATCCGTATTCAGAAAAACAGTTGCGAGGTCAGCAGCCAGGCCGGGGCCGGTCACACGCTCGCCGAGGCAAAGCACATTGGCGTTGTTGTGCGCCCGGCAAGCCCGAGCATGGAATTCACAGGTGGCGAGTGCTGCCCGGATGCCCGGCACGCGGTTGGCGGCTATACTCATACCAATGCCCGTTCCGCAAATAAGAATGCCAAACGCTGTTTCGTCCTTTTTCAGTGCATCGGCAACGACAAAAGCGCTCTTCGGGTAATCGCAGCTTGTGGCGTCCGCCGGACCAAGGTCGTGAACCTCATGTCCTTTTTCGGTCAGATAGCTCACCAGAAACTGCTTAAGTGAGAACCCGGCGTGATCAGAGGCAATGTATACGATTTTCATATTTTCTCCTGTGTAACGGGAGGGCAAGGGACAGTGCTCCTCCAAGATTAATGAATAAAGATTGGGCTACAGGCCAGACATGAATTGAACGCTTGCGGGAAGGGGTAATTCGAGTTCTTTTTCAGGAAAGCCTTCTTTAACTTGCCTGGTCTTAATCAACAGGATCAGACGATATTCTTCCCCATTCATTCTGGTTTGCCTCGTTCCATCTATCCGCTGGGGCAGAGCGTCCTCTCCGCAACTTATCCTGATATCCCATGCGCGGGGAATCTGCCAGCGAACGGGGAGATTACGCCTGTCAAGTTCCAGGATTATCCGCGGCATGTGCGGGGAGTCCGTGCCGAGTTCCAATTCTATGTTGCCGCTCTCCAGATTGCGGGAAGACAGGACACGGGGATGGCTGAGCGCGGCGGAAAAATCTCCCTGAATGACAGAATACAGTTCGTGCAGTGAAAGAGGCAAATCCAGCCCTATGCGTCGGAGGACGCCGTCCGGAGTGTCAGTGCCCCGCAATGCCCGGTTGTCGCCGGGCAGATACAGCAGCAGCTCGCCGTCTGTCAGGCGCGCTTTGGCCAGGGTATTGCCTATACCAGCCTGAATATCGAAGCGTAATTGAGCTGCATCGTTGCCCCATAACAACCAGGTGACTCTGTGCGTATTGCCGGATTCGCCGAAACGCAAGCTACCCTCCGCGAGGGAAGAGCCTTCTTGCCCGCGCAGGGCCAGAAAGGCATTCCAGCGTTCCTGACTGTCCTCCATGCTGCCCGGCAGAATATCGGGCTGAAGCGGCGCACAGGCCACAAGGGAAAGCAGCAGGCCGCATGCCAGCGCATGAGAAAGTCTCATTACAGGTTCTCCAGTTTTTTTCGGATGATGTCAGGGTATTGGGGCCGCAATTCAAGTGCGCGTTCCCATCCCCGACGAGCGTTGTCGCTCCGCCCATAGGCTCGGGCGATGTCTCCATAATGATCCCACATTGTAGGATCCTGACTGGTGGACGCGGACATATGCTCTACGGCCTGCCGGATGAGTTCCCAAGCCTTGGAGTAGTCGCCTACCCGGTAATAGGCCCAGGCGAGGGAATCAAGCATATAGTCTGTACCAGGAGACAATTCGACAGCGCGGGTCAACAGCTTGAGCGCGCGCGGCAGATCCCGGCTTTCTTCGGCAAGGGTATAACCAATATAGTTGAGCACAGCGGCATTATCTGGATTGGCCCGGAGGAGTTCTTCCATCAGGCGCATAGCCTCATCCCGTTTTCCCGCCATATCCATAAGAGATGCACGCTGAAATGCGAGATCTGCGTCGTCGGGCCACTCGTCAAGAGCCTTCTCTGCAACCCGTCCGGCTTCTTCATAGCGCTTCTGGCGCCCCAGCAAATCAATGGCAAAAAAAACAAAATCCTTGTCAGACGGAAAAATGTCTCCGCCTTTACGGATAACATCCAACGCCTGATCGACATTGCCGTTTTCGTACAGAACCTGAGCGCGCAACTTGAGTGCACGATCATAATAGCGGTTTGAAGGTGATACTCGTTCCAGAAGTTCTAGGGTACGTGCAGCATCCCTATGTCCTTCATAGGCGACTGCGGCTTGATAGAACAGCAGTTCTTCCGGTGCGTCCGGCCGTTCTGCCAGCGTGGCGAGCAGGTTTTCCGCAAGATCAAAGCGCCCTTCGTCAAGAAACAACGCGGACGCGGAGAGTACGAAACTCATGGAATCCGGCATACTGGAAGCCAGCTCAAATGCACGATCCGGATTGCCTTCCTTGAGAGATAACGCGACAAGACGTATAAGAATATCCTGATTCCCTTCGTCAAATGTCATCAACTTTTCATAAAGTTTGCGAGCGGCGGCATAGTTATTCAATTGCTCCTCGATGGATGCAAGTTCAAGCATTGCTTCAAGAAAATCTGGAGATTTCTGCAAGGCACGGCGTAACAACTGGGCGGCCTGACCCGGGCGGTTCAGCGAGCGGCATGCCTGCGCCTCGTAATAGAGGACAGCTGGTGTACGCATGCTCTCCGGCAGTCTCTCCAGCTCCTTTAATGCCTCGCTGTTTGCACCGGTTTTGAGGTACAGCAGGGCGAGATCCAGACGTGCCTGTGTATCACGGGGATGGCTTTTCACATAATTTCGCACAAAAATTCGCGCCTCTTCCGTTTTTCCCTGTTCAAGCAGGGCATCAGCGAGCATGGCGCGTAACACAGTATCTTCCGGGGCAAGATGTATGGCGCGCTCCAACAGGCTTTGAGCTTCAACCGCATGCTTGCTGCTGAGTAGCCAGGCTGCTGCATCTCCCACAGGGCGCATATCTCCACGCAGACGCAACAGCGTTTCGCTGGCTTCCATGATGTTGTCCAACTCTCCCCGTTGCATAGCCTGCTCAATTTGAAGGTAGGCAAAGCTAAGCTGAGAATTTTCGGAAAGCGTGAACGGCGAATTTACGGCATCGAAACGCACGTCTTGTTGCGTCAGGCAACCGGAAAGATACAGGGGCAGGCAAAGAAGGCAGCCTGAAACAAGATAATAGCACTTCAACATCAATATTTCCCCGGCGCAGGCGGTCAGGCCTGCGGGTTTATCCAGTCTTCGGAAAAATCTTTGATTTCTTCGCCCAGATGCGTGCGCAGTTTGGCCAGAAGTCTGGCTTCCAACTGACGTATACGCTCTCTGGTCACATGGTAACGCTCGCCTATTTCTCGCAGGGTGACCGGATCATCAGTCAGTAACCTGTGCTCGAGAATGTAGGCTTCCTTTTCGGAAAGCTGAGGCAGGATATCCCGAATGCCATCCTGCACCAGTCTAGCCACTTCGGAATCTCCATAGC
>JAEXGX010000025.1 GCA_023450535.1 Pseudomonadota bacterium
TGCAGAGGTACTCCATTTTTGAGCGTGTTAATGATATGTACCCGGCCCAAAAGGACGGCAATGTCATCACTTAAAAAGTTGACGGTGAAGTTTTCCACCTCATATGTTATTGCAGAGCCGTCCGCCAACCGATAACCATCGCGTAGAACATGCTCCGCCTGGGCCTTACTGTGAACAATTCCCTGCTCGCCCATGCCCACGCCTACATACGGTTCATCAATGAGGCTCAGCGCCTCTGCAAACCTTCCATGCAGGCCCGCACCTACAAATTCATCAAAAAGCCGCCGGAGCGCAGGCGCATTCGTCTGATTCGGGTTATCCATCCGCAAGAACCTCGTCACCTTGGCGGCAAAATATATTTTTATGCTGTTATGTTGCGTTTTATTTTTTATGATCCAGATATAAGAGCTTTTTCTAAAGGCTGTGTACAACGGCCCGGAAAACCGGGCCATCGTTTACATTATTTCTTTCAGCGTTTTCTCCAGAGCTTCTGTAAAAAGCTCCAGGTCCGTCTCGGCAATATTCAGCGGCGGCAAAAGGCGCAGAGTCTTCCCATAAGCCAAATTAAGCACAAAGCCCTTGTCCAGCAGGCTTTCCCATACCTTCCGGCAATCATCCTCGGACAACGCAAGTTCCACACCGATGAGCAGCCCTTTTCCACGTACATCCCGCACACTGCCGGGAACTCTTTCCCCCATCTCGCGGAATCGGGCCCGGGCCCGCTCGCCCAGTTCCGCCGCGCGGGCGACCAGGCCGTCGCGCTCCATAATTTCCAATACCTTGAGGCCCACAGCCGTCACCAGAGCGCCGCCGCCAAACGTTGTGGCATGGCTGCCGTAATCAAACCCCTGGGCCACTTCATCCGTGGCCATCATCGCTCCGAGCGGCAGACCGTTGGCCATGGACTTGGCCGAAGTGAACACGTCCGGTTCCACGCCATAATGCTGGAAGGCCCAGAATTTTCCACTGCGGCCCATGCCCGCCTGCACTTCATCGGCCATGAACAGCACGCCGCGCTCACGGCACAGATCACGCAGGGCCGTCGCATACTCCGGTTCCAGCGGGAACACCCCGCCTTCTCCCTGGATCATTTCCACCAGCACTGCCGCCGTATCCGGGGTCATGGCCCGTTCCAGAGCATCAATATCGCCCCAGGCCACGCGCAAAAAACCGTCCGGCAGAGGTGTGAACCCTTCGGTGTGCTTACCCGTGGCCGCCAGTGTAGCCATGGTCCGGCCGTGGAAGCAATTCTCCAACGTAATCACCCGCCAGGCGTTCCGGCCCTGCACAAGCTGCTGATAGCGCCGCGCGATCTTGATCGCCGCCTCGTTGGCTTCCGCTCCGGAATTGCAAAAAAATGCCTTGCCCGCGTGACTGGTGGCAAGCAGCTTTTCCGCGAAATCGAGCTGTTCTTCCTGATAAAAAAGGTTGCTCACATGGATGAGCTTGCGGGCCTGCCGCGCAATGACTTCCGCAATTTCCTCGTTGCAGTGCCCGAGACCTGTCACCGCGATGCCCGCCAGCAAGTCCACGTATTCCTTGCCATCTGCATCCCACAGACGCGCGCCTTCGGCACGAACCACCGACAAAGGATAGCGGCTGTAGGTACGACACAAAAGCTGCTGTTCCCGTTCACGGAAGCGTTCCAGCGACGCGCTCATGGCAGTGCTCCTTATAGTAGGGCAGTTTAACGCGGAGCCTCGCTTTGCTCGACTCCGGAGAGCATTTCAGCTTTAAAATGCTCCAGATAAAAGGCGGCATATTTCAATCCACAGTCGCCCCATCCGCCGACTGACTCCGCAGCCGACGGGCAGGGGGCGTACGAATTGCCCCTCCCTGAGGGCAGGGGTTGCGAAAAAGGATTTCATCGGCGTTGCCGTCTTGTCAAGAACACTTTTCCCCCTGAAGGGGGAGGTTTCAAACCATAAAGGAATTTTTGATGAAAAAAATAAAGCAAGGTCTGCGGCGGTGGAATGCTCACCGCAGACCGCTTCAACCATTCTTATCTCTCTACCAGTTGAGCGTACCCTTAAACGCGCGGGCCAAATCTTCGACATCGTGGGCAAACAGAGGATCATGACCAGATACGAAGGAAAGACCACCCTCCCGCACTTCACCGATACGCGAGGCGCTGACGCCAATCTGTGATGCGAACATCGCTTCAAAAGCCGGAATATCGCTCTTGGCCACGGTCACCAGCAAGCGGCTGGCGGATTCGCCGTACAGGCGCTCGGTCAGGGTCAGAGGCTCTACGGCCTTCATGGCTTCCACGTCCACCACCGCACCGATACGGCCGCCGATACACATTTCCGCCACAGCCACGGCCAGACCTCCGTCAGAAAGGTCGTGACAGGCGGACACCAGCCCGGCCTGAATCGCTTTGTACAACGTACGGTAACGAGCCAGCGCGGAGGGGGCATCCACCGTAGGCACGCGGCCGCCGACCAACTTGAGTTCGGACATGACTTCCGCCCCGGCCATTTCCTTGCGGGTAATACCCAACAGGTAGATCTCGTCCCCGGCACGCTTGAAGTCCGAGGTGACACTCTTGTTCACGTCTTCCATCACGCCGAGCACGCTGAACAGCACTGTAGGCGGAATGGAAATCTTGACCCCCCCGCCGGTATAGTCGTTCTTCATGGAATCCTTGCCGGAAATGCAGGGCACGCCGTAATCAAGGCAATAACGGGAAAGCGCCTGACAAGCGCGCACCAGTTGGGCCAGCTTGTAACGGCCATCCGGTGTTTTTTCCGATTCCACAGGGTCACACCAGCAGAAATTGTCCACGCCCGCCATACGATCCGGGTTGCCGCCCACGGCCACGGCATTACGCACCGCCTCGTCAATGGCGTTGGCCATCATCCAGTAGCTGTCGTAATCGCTGAACTTGGGGCAGATGCCGTGGCTGAGCACAATGCCCGCCTCGCTGTCCAGACGCGGGCGCAGTACGGCGGCGTCCGCCGGGCCGTCCTGCTTCAGACCGACCAGCGGCTTGACCACACTGCCGCCGCGCACCTCATGGTCATACTGACGGATGAGATATTCTTTGCTGCAAATGTTCAGGCGGCCCAACATGCGGGGCAACAACGCCGCCTGATCCGGCGCGGACACGTCCACGCGCGGCTCCATTTCCACTTGCGGAGCTTCCCAGCGGGCATTCAACTCCAGCTGGGGCACTCCCTTGTGCATGAACTCCATGGAGAGCGCCGTTACGGGCTTGCCGCCGAAGGTGACATGAAACACGCCGGAATCGGTAAACTCGCCCAGCGCCGTGGCTTCCACGTCCATACGCTTCGCCAGAGCCAAAAATTCGTCCAGGCGCTCCGGGGGCACGGCCAGGGTCATGCGCTCCTGCGCTTCGGAAATAAGAATCTCCCAGGGGTTCAGACCATCGTACTTGAGCGGGGCCAGCGCCAAATCCATGCGGCATCCACCGGTGCCTTCGGCCATCTCCCCTACAGAAGAAGACAGGCCGCCGGCTCCGTTGTCGGTAATAGCGTGATACAGCCCCATGTCGCGGGCGCGCATGATGAAGTCATACATCTTGCGCTGGGTAATGGGATCACCAATCTGCACAGCCGTGGCCGGAGAGCCTTCATGCAATTCTTCAGAAGAAAATGTCGCGCCGTGAATGCCGTCCTTGCCGATGCGGCCGCCCGTCATGACGATGATGTCGCCGGGCAAAGCCTTTTTTTCATAGCCGGGCCGTCCGTGCAGTTCGCGGGGAAGCAGCCCCACGGTGCCGCAATACACCAGCGGCTTGCCGAGGAAGCGCTCGTCGAACACGATGGAACCGTTCACTGTGGGTACGCCGGACTTGTTGCCGCCGTCTTCCACGCCCTTGCGCACACCTTCCATGACGCGGCGCGGATGCAGCAGACGCGGGGGAAGCTCAGCCGTATGGAAAGGCGAGGCAAAACAGAATACGTCCGTGTTACATACCAGTTCCGCCCCCATGCCGGTGCCCATGGGGTCGCGGTTCACGCCCACAATCCCGGTCAGAGCGCCGCCGTACGGGTCAAGCGCGGAAGGGCTGTTGTGGGTTTCCACCTTGATGCACACATCGTAATCGTCGTTGAAAGCTACCACGCCCGCGTTGTCCGAAAACACGGAACGGCAGAAATCCTCGTTGCCGCGCCGTTTGCGCAGGCTGGCAGTGGGCCCCATGATAAACGTCTTGTACAGGCTGTCGATTTCTTCCGTCGTACCTGTGCTCGCATCTTCATAGTGAATTTTAGAGGCAAAAATCTTGTGCTTGCAGTGTTCAGACCAGGTCTGCGCCAGCACCTCCACTTCGGCGTCGGTGGGATCGCCCCCCAATCCATAGGATTTACGGGCCTCACGCACTTCGGGCCGGGCGAACCAATCCCTGATCTTTTTCATCTCCACAAGGTTCAGGGCCAATGTATGCTCACGGCTGTAGGCCATGAGCGCGTCGTCATTCATGGAAGACAGCGGCACCACGTCCACCCGATCGGAAGGGGAGCCGGTGACGGCGGCGGCCTGAGCTTCAAACCCGGGCTTTTCCGCCCACTCTTCCGCGCTCTTGATGCGGAAGCGCTGGATCAGCTCATTGGCAAGCAGCCCCCCGGCGACGCGTTCGGCGTCCTTGCGGGTGAGAGGATGTGAAACATTTCCCCACAGATGGTACTGGGCCGAGGTATAGGCG
>JAEXGX010000118.1 GCA_023450535.1 Pseudomonadota bacterium
ATAACTCCTTTTGATTTTTATTTTTTTTATGTGGGGGAAGGGGACCTTTCTTCAGAAAGGTCCCCTTCCCCCACACCCCCTTCCCTCCCAAGACTTTTATTAAATTTCCTGAACTCACTGCATTAAAAATCTCAGGAGGGAACTTTGAGGAAGCAGTCTTGCTTTAGAACCGTTTCATATTTGAAATTGCTCCAGGCTATCCCAACAATAGACACATTCCTGTGACTGCCTGCGCTAAACGTATCAATAGCGTTTTCAGGGGGATGGGGGCCCTTCCCCCAGAATACTACAATGCACAGGCGGCCTTGTACGCGTCGTGCACGGCGTCGAGAATCTTGCCGGGCCGGACGCAATCCCCGGCAGAGACAAAGGGAATGCCCGCAGCCAGCAGATCCGCGCACAATTCCACACGGGGCGCATGGCCTGCCGCCAAAACCACGGTGTCAAAGGCGGGCAGTTCGCGCACGCGGCCATAGCGATCCCGCACAAGCACGCTTCCATCCTCACGGATTTCCTTCACTTCCGTCTCCAGCAGGGCCTTGACTCCATGCCGGGTCAAATCTTCCATCAGGAAGAAGCGGCCATGTTTTTCCATGTCCGGCGCGAGTATGGGGCGACGCTTGGTAATCGTCACGTCCACCCCGTGCTCTGCCCCGTGTTATGCCCCGCGCTCCGCAAGAAACGCCGCCGTCTCGCAGCCTACCAGCCCGCCGCCGACAACCAGCACGCGCCTGCCGAACGGAGTGCCCTGCAAAATATCCTCCGCAAAACGCAGCAGCCCGCGAGCAAGCAGAGTTTCACCGTTCCTCACCGCGAATTCCGGCAACACAGCGCGTCCGCCAGCCGCCACAAAGACAGTGTCCGCGCCCGCTTCCTTCAGCATGGAAGCCGTCACCGTGCGGCCCAGTTCCACCTTGACTCCGGCAGCGGCCAGCTCATGCCCATACCATTCGACCACACGGGAAAGTATGGACTTGCGCGGCGGCAGAGAAGCCGCATGCAATTCCCCGCCCAGACGCTCCCGTTCTTCGTACAGGGTCACATCATGCCCGCGCAGAGCGGCCTCCAGGGCAAATTCCATACCTGCGGGGCCAGCGCCGACCACCACCACCTTTTTGCGGTTGGCCGCTTTGCCTCCCCGGTTGCCGGAATCGTCAAAACGTTCCCGGCCTGCGCCGGGATTCAGCGCACAGGTCAGCAAGGGCTGCTTGCAGCAGCCTTCACAACAGTAAATACAGGGGCGGACGGAAGCGTCCTTCCCTGCGGCAAGTTTGGCAGGCAGTCCGGGGTCCGCGATGAGTGCGCGGCCCATGCAGACCATGTCGGCCCTGCCTGAAGACAGTACGGATTCCGCAGCTTCGCGCGTACCGATGCGCGCTGCCACGGCAAGGGGAACTTTGCCCGCCACGCGGCGCACAGCTTCCGCACGATCGGCATTAAAGGCCTCGGGCAAGGCCGCCGGAGCCTCTATATACCAGGTGTTGGTGCAGGTGCCGCTGCTTACATTGAACAGATCCACGCCTGCCGCGCACACCGCTTCGGCAATGCGGCAGCCCAGCTCCAGAGTGATGCCGCCGGGCAGAAACTCCTCCACGCTGCACCGGAAGGACACGGGAAAATCCGGTCCTACCGCCTCGCGCACGGCCCGGACGACCTCCAGAGGAAAACGCATCTGTGCTTCAAAGCTCCCGCCGTAGATATCCTTCCGGCGATTGGTCAGAGGAGAAAGGAACTGGGCGATGAGATATCCGTGCGCGCCGTGGATTTCCACCAGATCGAATCCGGCTTCTGCCGCGCGCCGGGCCGCTCTGCCGTAAGCCAGAACAAGCTCGCGGATATCCTCGCCGTCAAGCACGCGGGAATTTTCATTCGGGGTCATGCCCGGCACAAAGGAAACAATGGGCACGGGCAGGCCGGAAACCTCGGGAAGAGAATGCAGGCCCCCGTGATTCAACTGCACCCCGGCCTTGCCGCCCGCCGCATGAATGGCGGAAGTGAAGCGGCTCAACCCCCGGATATGCCGGTCGTCGAAAATATCAACGCCGGGCGCAAAACAGGCTCCGGAAGGGTGCACACAGGTGGCCTCCATAATATTCAGGGCCGCTCCGCCCGCCGCCCGGGCAACATGATAACGGATAAGCTGATCGCTCATCTCCCCACCGCTCCCCGCAAAGCGCGTGACCATGGAAGGGAAGATGATGCGGTTCCTGAATTCGGTCTTGTTGATCGTCATGGGCGTAAACAGCATGGGCACCTCGGCCTTGACAATTATCAGTCGATATCCAGCCCGAGCACCCGGGCCATATTCCTGTACATGATGCCGGGCAGAACCTCCGGCTCAAAGGGCATGGCCTGGAACAGCTCCACGGCCTGCTTCAGCGGAATATAGGGATAGCCACTGCCGAACAGAAAACGATCCCGCAGAAAACCGTTGGCGGCCACGACGTAATCCTGCGATCCCGCCATGTTGTACATGTACATATCCGGGGCGAGATACATGTTGGAATGGCACATGCAACTGAAAAGCACTTGCGGAATCCACGGGTAACTGCCGTGCATGTTGACCACGGTAAGTTTGGGGAAGTCGCGGCACACCCGGTCGATATGCACGGGATTGCTGTAGGAGAGATCCGGCCCGTTGCCGCCCCCGCCCATCAGAAACATGGGAATGGTATGGTCGGAACAGTATTGATAGATGGGATAGAGGCGGGCGTCGTCCACGTACATGGGGATGAGACCGCAGCCCGGCTCCATGCCCGCGCCGCGCAGATTGCCGTTCACCACGGTGCGCTCGATTTCCGCAACGGCCGCGACGGGATCACTGCCATCCACCCCGGTGATCCCGACAAAACGGGTGGGATGCTCGCGGACAATCTCCATGAGATCATCGTTGGATACGTTGCCCATGTCGGGGCTCTGGCGTCCGGTCATGACTCCGAGCGTCACCCCGGCGGCGTCCATTTCTTCAAACAGTAATCCGGCGTCGCGCTGTTCCACGGCGGGGGAAATCTTCATGCGAAAATTGCTGCTCCAGGCCTGCGTCTTCTTCGGGTCGCGATACAGGTTGCAGCGCAGATAATCCTTCAACGGAGGACGCAAACGGGCGTCGATGATCTTCATGACAGTATCCTTATGGTGTTATAAAAAAACATCACACGCGACGTCCGGCTTCAGCCCCTTGCAGGATGGCCTTGACGTAATCGCGCGGAGATTCGGCATCCCCGGCGAGCAGCACGGGCAGTTCCATTTTCTCCAGGTCAGCGGCAAGGCTCCGGTTGGGGCGCGCGCCCGCCGCCAGAACCACGGTGTCCAGATGTTCGATGATGCGCTCCTCGCCGTTCACTGAAACCGTCAGGCTGTTCTCGCCCACGGCGAGCACCCTTGTTCCGGTCAGACAATGCATGGCGGGCGATTGCTCGAACACGCCGAGCAGGCAGATGCGGGAATCCTGCGGCAGATCAATACCGATGCCTTCCCGCATTTCCACAATATAAATTTCGCGTTCAGCCTGCTCCATGAGCAGATGGGCGCTTTCCGCCCCGACGGAACCGCCGCCGATAACAGCCACGCGGGTTCCCGCCCCGGCCTTTCCGGACAAGATATCGTCCACCTGCACGACAAAGCCCCGTTCCAGCCCCTTTTCCAAACCTTCGACAGGCGGCACAAAAGGGACGGAACCGGAAGCGAGAATGACGGCGTCCGGCTTTTCTTCTTTCACCAGGGCGGGAGTCACCCGGACGCCGAGACGCACGTTGATGGGCAGTTTGCCCACTTCCCGCGCGAAATAGTCGCAGACTTCACCGTAACGGGCCTTGTGCGGAGGCACGGCGGCCAGGCGCAAACGCCCACCCAGTTCCGCGCGCTCGTCCCACAGGGAAACCTCATGCCCGCGCCGGGCGGCGGTGATCGCCGCTTCCATGCCCGCCGGCCCCCCGCCCACGACCATGACCTTCACACGGTGTTCCGCTGGACGCAGGGCAAAAGATTCGTCACTTTCCCGCCCGGTCATGACATTGATTGCGCATTTGACACTGCGATCCCCGGCTGTGCGGTCGTGACAGCCCTTGTTGCAGGCAATGCACCAGATGATGTCGTCCACACGGCCTTCGCGCAGTTTATTCGGATAATCGGGGTCCGCGATGAGCGCGCGCCCTACGCAGAGCAGGTCCGCCTTGCCGCGCGTCACGGCGTCGATCTGGATTTCCGGGCGATCCAGCTGACCCGCCGCAAACACCGGAATATGCACGGCATCGCGCACATTCTCGGCCAGATACAGATTGACCGCGTGCCGGTGATACATGTTGGGCACGGTGCGCACATACGGGTACATGGATGCGGAAACGCTGAGCGCGGCCACACCCCGCTTTTCCAGATGCACGGCGATTTGCGCCGCCATGGCCATATCAATACCGCCGGGGCGCAGTTCGTCGCCCACGATACGGCAGGTAATGGGGTATTCCGGCCCGGCCAGTTCGCGGCTGCGGGCCAGAATTTCGTCAACAAAACGCATCCGGCCAAGGAAGGAGCCGCCGTATTTGTCCGTGCGGCAGTTTGTCAGGGGGGACATGAAAGAGCCTATCAGGTAACCGTGCGCACAGTGCAACTCGCACAGGTCGAACCCGGCCTCTTTCGCGCGGCGCACGGCCTGCGCGTAACACTCCACCAGCTCCTCCACTTCCGCCGTCTCCAGCACCCGGGGAGGATCGTATTCCGCCTCGAATTCGGAAAAACGCTCCGGTTCAAACGGGGAAGGCGCTACGGGCTGAAAGCCCGAAGTACGGGCGTTGGTTTCACGTCCGGCGTGATGGATCTGCGCGGCGGCCAGACAATCGTGCCGATGGATCGCATCGGTCAGGCGGCGCAATCCGGGCACACGCGCGTCATCTTCGATGAACAGCTGGCCGCCGAAATTACCGTCCGGGCGGATACACAGCGATCCTATGATGAACATGGCCGCCCCGCCTGCCGCCCGGCGTTCGGTATAGGCGATTTCCCGCTCCGTGACGTTGCCGTCTTCCGTCATGTGCACGGACATGGGGGCCATGACAAAGCGGTTTTTGAGCGTAAGAGGGCCGACGGAGACGGGTTGGAACAAGGGCGCTGCGTTCATGGCGAAAAAGGGCTCCATCCAGAAAGATTGATGTTCAGAAAAATGTGATTCAAGGGTAAAAAGGGCGCAAAAATCCCGCCTCAGGGCGCGGCGTGAAAACCACACCCCTGGCCTTGCCGCCCGGTAATACCGTGAGTGAGAGCATTTCAAAGGCGGAAAGCTCTCGCCTCGACGGCCCCTGCGGCCGGGTCTACTTCTTCATATAGCCCCTTTCTTGGTAATAACGGGCCGCGCCGGGATGCAGCGGATACACCACATTCTGCCAGGCCTTTTCCGGATCAATGGACTTCCAGGCGGGATTGGCCAGAGCGATATCGTCCTTGCCCTCAACAATGGCCCGGGTAAGAGCGTAAGCGCTGTCTTCATCCAGGTCGCCCCGCACAACAATGGCGTTGGTGTCCCACAGGGTGGTGACATTCGGACCGACCTTGCCCTTGTAGTATTCGGCGGGCAGAGTGCCGACATTGGCGCCCAGGCGGGCGCCCACCTTTTCGGCTATTTCAGGATCAATGGACAGGAACTTCAGCGGCACGCTGCCGGACACGTCCACGACAAACCACGCTTCTCCGGGGCCAATCCACACAAATACGTCAATCTGGCCATCCTTGACCATGTTGGCGATGTCGTCAAAGCTGTTGGTCACAATCTTGCCGCCGTTGGCCTTGATATCATCGTAGGTAATGCCGTATTCCTTGAGAATATTGCGGAAAATCTTTTCCGTGGAGCCGCCGGTGGAGCCTACGCCCAGGGTCACGTTCTTCATGGTCTTGAGATCGCGCAGATCCTTGACCGGAGAACTTTCGGGGGAAACTATCTGATAATTGATGCGATCCCAAAGGTTGATGATCGTGGCCACGCCCTCCGGAGTGGGAACCTTGTACGGCTCGTTGCCGACCTTGAAAGCAGTCAGCATGCTGTTTTCCGCCACACCCACATCCGCCGCGCGGGAGACAAGGCGAGGGGCGTTGGTCGCACCTCCGCCGGGAAGCATGGTCACGTCAGTGCCCTTGTTCATGGTGGTGTACACTTTACCAATGGCTCCCATGCCGATGTACCAGGTGCCGCTGGGGTTGGCGGCGGATACAAAGCGCAAGGAACCGGCGGCCGCCTGAGCGTCCGTCACTACGGGCGCAATTGGCGCGGCCAGCGAAAGGGACGCAAGGGCCAGCAGAGCAGTTTTGAAAAGACGGTTCATAGGACACTCCGGATGTTAAAGGGGGTATCGTCCGTGCCTTGGCGTAAAATCCGCCGAAGCGCTTCAAATCCGCTGGACTTCAAGTTGGTTCGCCGCCCTTCTGCGCCGGGCCACCTGAAACAGTCCGGTCAGGACGACAAGACCGATACCGATGATGTCGGTTACCAGGCCCGGATACAGCAGGGTGATCCCCGCGCCGATCAGCATGACGCGTTCATGGGGAAAACAGCGCGCCAGAAAATACCCCTGCATGCCTCCAGCCAGAGCGATCACGCCAATAACCGACGTGGCCACGGCCTGAGCGACATAGGCGAAACTGCCGCTGAGCAGCAGGGCTGGCTGGAATACAAACATAAAAGGAATAATGTACGCCACAATGCCCAGCCGGAACGCCCGCCAGCCTGTCTGCATGGCGTTCGCTCCGGCTATGGATGCCCCTGCGTAGGCAGACAGACAGACCGGTGGCGTATCCGAACAAATTCTCTTGAGCGAACTGCTCAATGAACAGATGGCGATCATGGAGCTGCTCGGCGAGGGAGTCATCGTCCTGAACGCGGACGGCGACATCAAATCCATCAACAAGAAAGCCTGTTCCATCCTGCATCTTGCGGCTTCTCCGGTGGGGCAGAATTTCCGGCGCACCATCCACACGCAGGACAATATCATCACCGCGCTCAACCGCCAGGAACCCTTTCAGGATTGGGACGTCACCCTTACCTGCGGCATCCGGAGCATACCCTGCCTGCTTTCCTTTTCTCCCATTCCGGGCAAGGGTGGCATTCTCACCCTGCGGGAAGGCGGGCGAGAGCGCATACCCTCCGTCCAGAATGTAGGCGCCAGAGCCGTCTATACCTTTGATCGCATTCTCGGCGAATCCGAAGCCATCAAAAATGCCATACATATGGGACGGAATGCCGCGTGCAGCGATATTGCCACGCTTATCCTCGGGGATTCCGGTACCGGCAAGGAACTGTTTGCACAGTCCATCCACAACGCGAGCACGCGGCGGCGCGGGCCGTTCATGGCCGTAAATTGCGGAGCCATCCCAAGAAACCTGGTGCAGGCCGAACTGTTCGGTTATGATGAAGGAGCTTTCACCGGAGCGGCCCGGCAGGGGAAACCCGGAAAATTTGAACTCGCCAACGGGGGCACCATCTTCCTTGACGAAATAGGAGAAATGCCGCTGGACGCTCAGGTCAGCCTGTTGCGCCTGCTCCAGAACGGCGAGGTCAGCCGGGTGGGCGGCAAGAAATCACGTTATGTAGACGTGCGCATCATTGCCGCGACCAACCGGGATCTGCTGGAAGCCGTGCGCCAGAAAATATTCCGCAAGGATCTGTACTACCGCCTGAGCGCCTTTGTGCTGCATGTCCCCAGCCTCAAGGAACGGGGCGACGACATACGTATCCTGTCCGAGGCTTTTCTCAAGAAATTCGCCTGTGCGCTGAACAAACGGCTGATCGGCTTTCGTGACGACATCTACCCTCTTCTCGATGCCTACGCCTGGCCGGGCAACGTGCGGGAACTGGAAAACTGCATCGAACGGGCCGCCACCATGGCGGAAACGGCTCTCATCACTCCGAGGGCTCTGCCCGAACACCTCAGAGCTCTCGCAGAAACGAACAGCGACGGCGGCAGGCTTCGCCTTACGGAAAAAGAACTTATCCGCCGCACCCTTCTCGAAAACAGGGGCAATATGCGCCGCACTGCTCAGGAGCTGGGTATCGCCCGCAGTACCCTGTACCTCAAAATGAACAAGTTTGGCCTGAAAAAAAATGACTGCGACAAGGGAGAACGCCTTCCCGAACAGGATGCCGTCACCGCCCCGGAATGCACTCGCGACTGAACGGAAGGGCAGGTTAACATTGAAAGTACCGACACCTGGGACGCGATGTTCTGCCCCTCAGCTTTCCTGTCTCCATCGGAGTTAAAAGCCGCCAATGAATTGCGGCGATTCCGGCGCCGCAACGGAGTCTCGCCTTGCCCGGCTCCAAGCCTATTTTGATGTCCGCCCACGCCAAAACGGCCGACTTTCCCCGGATGCATATCGGAGAAAATCGGCCGTTTCTTTTCACCTTTCTCTCATCCGATTGTATTGATAAAATTGATTATCCTATTATCGAAATAAATTTCACAAACTGCCGAAAAGTTCCTATACGTCATACTACATCCATCTTCAATCAGCCGCATTCCACAGGAGGCATGTATGGGCAAGGTCATTTGCATCACCGGAGTCACCTCGGGCATCGGGCGAGCCACCGCCGTGCGTTTTTTCAAGGAAGGCTGGAAAATCATCGGCACAGGGCGCAGAGAAGAGCGTCTGGCTGAACTGAAAAATCAGTTTGGAGAAAGCTTTCTTCCTCTCACATTCGACGTGGGCGAAAGAGAAAAGGTTCTGGACGCTTTTGCGAACCTGCCCGCCGGATTTGCCGATATCGACGTACTCATGAACAACGCCGGTATTTCATTGGCAGGCAAACCTGTGCACGAGGCCGACCTCGACGATCTCGAAACCATGGTCAAAACCAATATCAACGGTGTGCTGTATTGCTGCAAGGCCGTCATCCCCGGCATGCTCAAGCGCGGGCACGGTTATATCTTCACCATGGGTTCCTACTCCGCCACCTGGCCCAATCCCGGCACCAATGTCTATTCTGCCAGCAAGGCTTTTGTACAATTACTCACATATGACTTGCGAGAGGACCTGGTCGGCACTCCCTTGCGTACCACCTGCATCATCCCCTCCGTCACACAAACGGAATTTCCTCTTGCCCGCATGAACGGGGACATTGCAGAGGCTGCCAAGCGCTTTGAGAACCTTGATCCCATCCAGCCCGAAGACATTGCAGAAACCGTATGGTGGCTCGCCAATTCGCCGGAACGCCTCAACGTCAACGAAATACGCATTACGCCCACCCGCCAGACCTACGGTCCGGCCCGAATGAACCGCACCCCCTTCTCACAGGTCTAACTTTTTAATCAGGAAGGCATTTGCCATGATCATTGATTTCCGCTGCCGCCCCCCGTTCAAAAGCTTCCTGAACATGCGCCAGTTCAAGGCCGTATCCCCTCACAAAAAATTAGCTGATGAAAGCTTCCTTACCTACGGTCGGAATTACAATCCCTCGGCCGCGCAAGGCTCCCTCAAGGAATACATCCGCGAGATGAACGCTGCGGGCATCACCAGGGCCGTGGTCATGCCCCGCGTCAATGACAAGATTGCAGCCGAACCCGTCAAAAACGACGACGCCATTGAACTCGCCGCGCTGTACCCCGACCGCTTCATTCCCTTTGCAGGCATCGATCCTTCCAGCCCGGAAGCCGTAACTGAAGTGGAACGCTGCTCGTCTCTGGGCTGCAAAGGCATCAGTATGGACCCCGGCTTTCTGGCCATGCACGCCGATGATCCCCGCATCGACCCCGTCTACGCCCTGTGCGAGGAAAAGCACCTCATTGCGTCCGTGGCGTCCAGCGGACTCATCGGCCCGGACATGAGCTACTGCGACCCGCTTTCCATCAACCGCATTTCCCTTCGCTTCCCGCGCCTGAAAATCGTCGTGCCGCATGCCTGCTGGCCCAATACCGGAGGAGCGCTCTGCGCGGCGGCCCTTTCACGCAACATTTACCTCATCCCGGACAGCTACATGTACACCCACATGGCGTTCTACAAGGAAATACTCTCCGCCGCCGAAACATGGTTCAAGGGCAACCTGCTCTTTGCCAGCAGTTATCCCCTGCAATCCCTCGCCCAGACTGTGGCCGAATGGCGCAAACTACCCCTCGGCCAGGAAGCCATGCTCCAATCACTGTATTACAATGCAGCGGAACTTCTCGACCTGTAGCGTCGTTTTCCCTGAAGGGGAAGGCTTCAAACCCTAAAGGAGTTTTTCATGAACAACATCTTTGGCAGTGCCCTTCTTGCCGCCACAGCGCTTCTCTCTTTTACCCCGGCTCTGGCCGCAGATTATCCGAACAAGCCTGTGACCATGATTATTCCGTTCTCTCCGGGCGGTGGCGGCGACATTGCCGTGCGTATGATAGAAAAAGACTTTCTGCAAGAATTCGGTCAACCGCTCAGCTTTGTTTACAAACCGGGAGCCGACGGCGCCATCGGCTACTCCGAAATGGCCACGCTCAAACCCGACGGATATACAATCGGCGCTGTATCCTATCCCCATCTGCTCATGAACAGGATGAAAGGGGCAGGCATGTACGAGCTGAACCAATTCGATCTTCTGTGCATGCCCGTCCGTGACGACACTTTCCTGGTCACAGCCAAAGAAGGAGGAGCAACTTCTCTGGAAGAGTTCATCAAGCAGGCCAAGGCCCAGCCCAACAAGCTGATCGTGGGCGCAGTGGAGGCAATGGGTCCTTCGCATATCCCCGCCCTGCTGCTCAAGAAGGCTGGCGTGCCCTATACCATCACCACCTTCAACGGCGGTCCCAAGGCTGTTCCCGCCCTGCTCGGCGGCCATATCAACGCCTTGTTCGCCACCAAGGGCACGGCTATGGGTTCTGCCGACGCCCTCAACTTCCTTGCCGTGTGCAGCGGCCAGCGCGATCCCAACCATCCTGACGTGCCCACGTTCAAGGAGCAGGGCTACAACATCCAAGGACTGATCGGCCGCGGCTTCTTTGCCCCCAAAGGTCTTCCCGCTGATGTGCGCCAGCGTCTGGAAGACGGCTTCAGGAACATTTATTCACAGCCCGGCATAGCCGATCGCTACGCGCCCCGGGGCATGAGCGTGAAATGGGTGAACGGCAAGGAATTTGAACAGTTGTTCAAGGAATTCCAGCCGTCAGCCGTTGAAGCCATGAAGCTGGCCAAAGAAGTTTCCGGCAAATAATACGCCCTGATTTCCGGAGGGGGGAACTTTACCCTCCTGCTTCATTTCTTGTGCTCACTCCCCCCTCTTTCCTCATTTTTCCTCCCCTTCTCCATTTTTCCCCATGTTCCCCGGCCTTCGGCACGTCTGGCCGCAAGGGCTGGCGCACGCTTTTCCAAACTGCACGAAAAAGTAATTTGTCCCAAGGATTATCAAGGGTTACAGCTATGGATGTATTCATACATTTTTTTAACGGGCTGATTACCTGTTTTGAACCGTTCAACCTGTTCATGATGCTGGTCGGTCTGTTCGTCGGCATCATCGGAGGCATGCTTCCGGGCATTTCCACGGTGACGGCCATTGCGCTCTTTATCCCCTTCACCTTTACCATGGGTCCGGCTCCGGCCCTCATTGCTCTGGGCGCAGTGTTCACTGGCGCGACCTACGGTGGAGCCAACGCATCCATTCTCATCAACACGCCCGGCCAGCCCGGTTCCTTTGCCACCACGCTGGACGGCTACCAGATGACCAGGAAAGGTAAGGCCGAACAAGCGCTGTATGCGGCGTTGTGGGGTTCCGTCTACGGCGGCATTTTCGGCAGCCTCGCCCTGCTGTTGTTCTTCAAGCCGCTCTCGGCCGTAGCGCTGAAATTCGGCTCCGAGTCCTTTTTCTGGCTGGCCATTTTCGGGCTTACCACCATTGCCTCGCTGTTCCCCGGCAATCTGTTCAAGGGCCTGCTGGGCGGCGTGATCGGGCTTGCCGTCGGCACGGTGGGGATGGACGTTAACAGCGGAATGCCACGCTTCACCTTTGACTATTTCCCCCTGATGCTGGGGCTGGATATGGTCATCATCCTTATTGCCCTGTTTTCCTTCTGCCAGATGCTGGTGCTTCTGGAAGACGGCGAGCAGTTCATCGCCAGGTTCGAGCATGACCCCACGGCTTTCTGGCAGCCCTGCCGACGCATGTTCCTGCGCACCAGAATGATGCTGCTTTCCTCCGTTATCGGTACACTGGTGGGAATATTGCCCGGCGCGGGCAGTAATATCGCCTCCATCATGGGCTATAATGAGGCCAAACGCTGGGACAAAAATCCCGAACGCTTCGGCTCCGGCGACATCGACGGCGTGCTTGTGCCCGAATGTTCCAATAACGCTTCGGTAGGCGGCGCGCTCGTGCCCCT
Organism: Pseudomonadota bacterium; assembly: GCA_023450535.1. Lineage (GTDB taxonomy): Bacteria > Desulfobacterota > Desulfovibrionia > Desulfovibrionales > Desulfovibrionaceae > Mailhella. The sequence goes on from JAEXGX010000118.1 coordinate 12,315, forward strand.
GATGTCCCTCGGCATTCCGGGTTCCGCAGCAGCCGCCGTGCTTGTGGCAGGTCTGGTGGCTCAAGGCTTGCAGCCCGGCCCCACCATGATGGAAAAGAACGCTGATATCGCCTTCGCCTTCATCGCTGCCATGATTGTGGTCAACCTGGGCATCATCCCTGTGGGTTATGTGCTGGCGCGGCTTTCTTCCAAAATTCTGGTCGTGCCCAAACTGTACATCATCCCCTCGGTGCTCACGCTTTCGTTTATCGGAGCCTATGCCTTGCGCAACAATTCCTTCGACGTGACGGTCATGGTCATGGGCGGCATTGTTTCGTACATCCTGCTCAAAGCCAAGATTCCCCCGGCGGCGATCGCTTTGGGCCTTGTGCTCAGCACCATGATTGAAGAATCACTGGGCACCACGCTCATGCGCGCCCAGGCACTCGATTCCGTATGGGATCTGCTCATTTTCTCACCCATGGCGTTCTGCCTGTTTGCGCTCAATGTGGTCGTCGTACTCATTCCGTTCATCCGCAAGCGCGGCAGGTGCGAGTGCGAACCGTATCAGTTCTCTCTGCGCAATATCCGCCGCTTTGACTTCTGGGCCATTCTGGGCCTCATGGCCGTCAATCTGGTGTTCATCAATGAAACATCCAAGCTCGAAGGCATTTCCAAAGTCTTCCCGCAGGGCGTCTTCTACATCATGCTGGTACTGAACATCATCATTCTCATCACCATCCTGTTCAGTCCGGAAGAAGACCTCAGAAACGGCAAAATGACCGATATCAGCAAAACTTTCAGCCACAGCGCCTTCGTCTATTGCGCTATGTGCATCGCGGCTCTGCCGCTCATCCCGATATTGGGTTTTTTCATCACCATGACGCTCGGCATGATGGCCATGCTTCTCTATTCCTGTAAAAGCTCCGGCCATACCTTCAGCGCAAAGACGCTGGGAACCTTTGCCCTGGTCACGCTCATTGTGATCGCCACGCAGTGGGGATGCTTTGCCGGCATCCTCAATGTAGACACACCCACGGGTATATTCAATCTTATTTAGCATATCTTACGTTTGCTCAGGAGTTTTACAATGATCATAGATTTCAGAATGCGTCCGCCCGTCGAGCCCTATATCCCCTCGGTCTATGGCAATCCGGACAACATCGCCAGGAATGCCGAACGCATCGGATTCCGCCAGCCTGCATCCGCAGTTCAAATTTCCATGGATTTACTTGAGCAGGAAATGAAAGCTGCTGGCATAAGCCATGCCGTCATCCCGGCCCGTGCTGCTGCCAGAGGAGCAATCTCCAATTCCGCCGTATCCGCGCTTGTGGAAAACAGCAACGGCTTCCTGAGCGGCCTTGCCGCCCTTGACCCCGCCGACATGAACACGGCTCTGGCCGAGCTGGACAACTACGTGACAAACGGCCCGCTCTGCGGCGTAGGCTTTGAACCCGGTATGCTGCCCGACCCTCTCCACGCCGACGACAAAAAACTCTACCCGCTCTATGACGCCTGTCAGGAAAAGGGCATCTTTGTTTCCATCATGACAGCAGCGGCCTGTGGCCCGGACATCAGCTTCACCGCGCCCGAGCTTATCGACAACGTGGCCCGCGACTTTCCCCGCCTCACTATCATTGACGCACACGGAGGCTGGCCCTGGGTAACGCAAAACCTGTACCTCGCGCAACGCCATGCCAACATCATTCTCTGCCCCGATTTCATCCTGTTCAATATGCCGGGCATGAACGACTACCTCATGGCGGCCAACTACTTCCTCCAGGATCGTTTCCTGTTCGCCACCGGTTATCCGCACATGGGGCATGTCGCGGCGGTGGACTTCTACCGCAGGAATATCCGTCCGGAAGTGCAGGAAAAAATCTTTTACGGCAACGCCGCTCGCCTGCTGAGGCTTGCCGCTGCATAGGGGACTATTCCCATGGCCAATCTCTTTTCTCCTCTCACCATCAATGGAATGACGATTAAAAACCGTCTTGTTCTCTCCCCCTTGAACACGTCCTATGCGGCACGCAACGGTGAAGTCACGGAACGCCTTATCCGCTACTATGAAGAGCGTGCCAAGGGGGGCGTGGGTTACATCATTGTTGAAACAAGCTGTATCGCCTGGGACGGGCGCAATTCCGCGCGCGGGCTTGCCATATCCGACGATATCCATATCGAGGGGCTGTCCAAGCTCACTTCGCGTGTGCACCAGTAC
>JAEXGX010000191.1 GCA_023450535.1 Pseudomonadota bacterium
TGATGGAAGCGGAAGGCAGAGGTTTCGCGCAGGCAGGATTTGCGCAGAAGTTCGGCGCGCGCCCCAGTTCGACAATGAGTTCACCTTCGCGGACAGGAACCATTTTTCTTGTCGTTTTGTAATCAGCCGTTTTGAACACATTTTTGACGATTCCGTCAACTGTGGCCAAAACTGCTTTTTCCTGTTTCATGATGGAAATATTGAATAGTTCTTGCCCTGCCTTGACCAAATCGCCGGGTTTGACATGTACAATCCACAAGTCGCCATTGGAAGGAGCCGCCACATGGAGGGGGTTGCCTGTTTCCGCCATGGGCACGGAATGTGAGGCGCTGCCAGTGGCGTTTGCGACCTTGACTTCATGGGAAAGCAGTTCGGAATCATAGCGATACCGTACCACAACCGTGCCCTGTTCGGAAACGGGGCTGACACTGAAAATACTCATTTCATGCGGCTTGCCGTCGGAATCGGTGAACTGCATTTCCTGCCCCGGCTTCAGCCCTTCAAACCACACATGCAGCGGCAGATTGTTAGGATCGCCGAACTGGGAGACAAATTGCATGGTTTTGACGGCATCGCCCGGGTGGTTAAGGTACAGAACCTCTTCTTCTTTGTTCAGCGGACGCTTGATGATGCCGGCACAGGTTTCGAGCTCGCTTTCGATATCGACAGGAGAGAGGTGTTGTAACGGGGAATCTTCAGTTCTCTCTTTAATAGCCTTAGCCCACCTCTCACCGAAAGCGCTCTGGTAGACCCAGTTGGGGGGGAAACCGAGAGGGAGCTTGCCAAACCTGCCGAGAAGCAGATTGCGGAAGGCGTCGTTACAATCCTGATAAAGTTCAAGACGTGCTTCCCTGAGTTCCTGCGAGGCTTGTTCTTCCGGCGTTGCAACCTGCTGTTCGAGAACGCTCAACAGGTGTTGAACGGCTTCTTCTCCGCCGCGTTTCCACGCCCCCGTCACGGCCAGGAACGCAGTGTTCCATGTAATCTGCGAGCCGGGGGTCACATCGTGGTAACGTACGATCTGGCGCGTTCCCGCGAGGAAGCGGAGCATGTAGGGGAGAAGATGGATATAGCCCTGCTTCATAGCCCCTTCCTGCGAAGAGGAAGTGGCTCCGCCGGGCATGCCATGTCTGACGACGTCGTGATCGATCCCCAGAAAATAAGGGGAACAATAGCGGTCGTAGAAGGGCATAATCTGCTTAATCACAAAGTTTGCCTGGCGCAGCATTTCCTTGTCAACCAGAGTTTCCAGGCCAAGTTCTTCTTCAAGATAGGCGATGGTCGAGAGTGCGTCACCCTGTCCATACGAACGAACCGAAGCCCCAAGCTGCACATCGAGGATATGCGCTCCGGCCTGAGCGGCGGCGCCCACGCTGGGGACAAACAGGCCGTCCGTATAGTGGCGGTGATAGTGCAGAACCAGTTCAGGCCAATGGCGGCGCAGTGCTCCCACCAGCTCCCTCATGAAGCGCGGAGGGCAAACACCGGCCATATCTTTGAGGCCGAGAATGATATTGCGGGCCGCTTCGGCCTGATTCGCGCCCATGACCGATGCCACCATGTCTAGGGTAGCTTCCGTTACCTCTAGATAGTGCCCGACATCAAATCCTTTCGCCCACGAAAGGGAAATGGCGGGTTCGAACACGACATCTTTGCGGGACATGACGACTTCGGCGAGCGGGCGCATGTTCCGAATGTCATTAAGGAAGTCAAAACAACGGATAATCTGGTAGTGATCGCAGATCATTTCTCCGGTCGCCTGCATCAGGTTCCGGGGCTGGGGGGTATAGCCGAGAACGTTGGTGGAGCGCACCAGAATCTGTTTCAGGGTTTTGGGGGCGAAGTGATTCCATGCGGCAGCTTCAGTGAACGGATAGGTCATATTGGCCATCATGGCCACGTGGAAGTGCGCGCCGCCACCGTTTTCCAGAGAGAAGAAATTGCAGTTGTCAAGATAGGGGCCGACAAGTTGATCTTCCGCCAGACGGAAGCGATTGCCGCTATTTGACTGCGTGCCGTCGCGCGTCGTGGTGTCCGTAAGATGAACCTTGCCGGAATCTCGCAGGAAAGAGAGCAGGGCGCTGCGGTCTTCACGCGGATAAGGAGAGGCTGCTTTTCTGCGCTGGGAGGAAATGGGCGGGAGCACAGGGGTAAATTCGGGCAGGCGGGGCGTATCCGCAGTGCGGTATTCTCCCAATTGAACATAGGGGTTATAGCCCCTTGCGGAAATTTCAGCCACAAGGCGGGTCAGACGCTCGCCCTCGTGCGGCATGTCCTGAAAGTTCATAAGTTCAGGTGTATCTGCAACGAAGTTCGTATCAAAAGCGGCAGCGCAGAAGGCCTTGTTATTCAGAATATGCCGGTAGAAGGGAATAGTCGTTTTCAGCCCGCCGATACTATATTCGTCCAGCGTGCGCTCCATAATGCCGCGTACCTTGTCCCAACCGGATCCGTACGCGATGAGCAGGGCCCCGGCCGAATCATAGTTCGAGGGAAATTCGTATCCGGCCGAGAGGTTGGAATCCAGGCGCACCCCAGGACCACCGGGGGAGACATAGCGCCGGATACGCCCGGCATTCGGAGAAAAGTTTTTCTGCGGGTCTTCGCAGTTGATACGCACTTGCATGGCCGTACAGGTGGGGCGCGTGTTTTCCGGGGTCAGTGTCAGCGGCAGTCCGAAAGCCACGGCAATTTGCTGCTCCACAAGGTCGATGCCGTACCGGCATTCCGTAATGCCGTGTTCTACCTGCAATCGCGTGTTGCCTTCAATCATGTATGGCGTGCCATCCTGGGTGACCAGAAATTCAACAGTAGCCAGCGACTGATAATTTACGGCCTTGACCAGACGGCAAGCATATTCTTTGAGACGAGCACGCAGGTCTTCCGTCAGGCCGACCCACGGAGAAGGAGTGATTTCAATCAGTTTCTGATGGTTGCGCTGGATGGAGCAGTCACGTTCGTCAAAGGCGAAAGCATTGCCGTGTGCATCTGCGATGACCTGGATTTCGATGTGGCGCACATGTTCCAGATATTTTTCCACAAACAGACGAGGGTTGCCGAAAGATGCCTGGGCCATTGTGGAGGCCTTGAGGAAGGCGTCTTCCAGTTCGTCTTCATTACGGATGACGAAAATGCCGCGTCCTCCGCCTCCGCCTTCTGCCTTGAGCATGGCGGGAAGTCCCATTTTTTTGATGAGCGCACGGGCTTCCGCCACATCGACCGCTCCTTCGGAACCAGGCACCACAGGAACATCCAGGCGCATGGCCAGCTGTCTGGCCTGCACCTTGTTCCCCAGCAGATTCATGGATTCCGCTGTGGAACCAATAAAAACAATGCCCGCTTCGGCACATTTGCGCGGAAAGCTCTCATCTTCCGACGCAAAACCCCATCCAGGATGAATGGCGACGATACCGCGTTTTTTCGCTTTGCTGATAATAAGGTCAAGATCAAGATATGCATTGGGGTCTGCACCCAGCAACATGAGTTCCTGAGCCGAGGATGCGGCGGGGGAAGTCTTGTCGATATCGGTGGCCGTCATGACGGCGACAGCATGAAAGCGCTCGCGGACGGAGCGGCAGATACGCCGGGCCGGAATACCGCGATTCGCGACGAGAATGGGTTTATTTTTGAGAAATGCCCCCAACTCTTCCATCGTTTGAAATGCCATTTTTACCTCTTTGAGTCAGCTTCGCGCACAGGCACGAGTGAGCCGCCGATGAATTTTTCTCTGCCTTGATCGGTCACAAGACACAGAGCGCCGTCTTTGTCGATACCTTCCATAAAACCTTCGACAAGATCCGGTTTTTCCTCCCCGCTCGCGGGTTGGGCGTTCACAAGCCGTACCGGCTGGTGCCGGAATGCAAGATGGGCGCTCACCGCATCGAACCACCAATCTCCAGTGCCGGGCAATGTTCCGCATGGAGATATCTGCTGTGTGTAGCAGAAAAAGATGTGTTCTACAAGCAAACGCCATAGTGTGAAAACTTGGCCGAAGCGTTCTTCAGCAGGCGTTTGCGCATGTAAAGGGATGTTTGCGTGACAGAGCTTCCCCGCCGGAAAGGCATGATCCTCCCGCAGGAGGGTGGGCGAGGGCGCGGACGACAGATTGATGCCGATTCCTGCAATCAAGGCTCCGCTGCGTTCCTCCAGAAGGATTCCACCTACCTTTCGCCAGGCAGATCCGCCTGCCGCGTTGTCGTGCTGCAGGAGATCATTGGGCCATTTTAAGTGCACAGAGTAACCAGCAGCATCAAGTCCGTCCGCCAGTAATGCTCCCATTCCGAGCGCGGCCGCTTCTGATGTGAAAACGCCTTGTATGGGAAGGCGGAGAGCGGCGTAGATATTGCCCGAAGGGGATACCCAGTTTCTGCGCAACTGCCCTCGCCCCGAACTTTGTGTATGTGCGATGACGCTGCCCCATTCCGGCAGAACCTCGGAGGCAACCAATGCGTGCGCGAGATCAAGGCTTGAAGTGGAAGCCCCCGCCAGATACATTGGAGCGGGCATTCCGGTCACAGGTGCTTCCAGCCATGAATTTTCTCCGGAGAGTTCGTGGAGCGGAAAGGGGGGAGCGAGTGGTGATGAGGCCAGTTGGGAAGGAGAGAACGGCGCGGCGAGTTCTCGTCCATCATTTTTTTTCCACCCTTGATGCAACAATCTGATGACGGAGTACACGAAATGACGTCCTTGTTTCTGGCTGGAGGAGCCGTACGCGATATGCTTCTGGGGAGAGCTGTACGGGATATGGATTTTGTGTTTTCCGGCACGGAAGAAGATTTTGTACAATGCTTTCCTCACGCCCGCAAGACAAGCGAGCGCCCGCCAATCTGGGTTGCGGAAGGTTTCGAGTTCTGTCCTTTGGCTGGGAATTCGCCCGAAGAGGATATTTTACGCCGCGATTTGACTATTAATGCGCTGCTGATGGATGAAAACGGCAGACTGTTCCTCCACCCGCGCACGTTGAATGACCTGCGGGAAAGTATTTTGCGTCCTGTTTCAGAACATGCTTTCTTTGACGACCCTGCGCGCGTGTATCGTCTAGCCCGGCTGGCGGCGACGTTGCCCGAGTTTTCTCTGGCGGATGAGGCTGTGGAGCAGATGCGCGAAACAGCGGCGCGCGGTTTGCTTGCGGCGCTTCCTGCGGAGCGAGTATGCGGGGAGACGCTCAAGGCACTTGCTGCACCCCGTCCATCGCGTTTTCTTTCTGTGTTGGAACAGGGCGGATGTTTGTTGCCTTGGTTTGCTGAAGTCGTTGGCTGTTCGGATATTCCGGCAGGACCATCCCCCTGGCACGATAATTCAGTACTCGAACACACCGGCGAAATCATGGATTCCATTGCGCTGCATTCCGGGTTGTCCGCAGGAAAAAGGGCGCTCGCCGTGTGGATGGGCCTATGCCATGATTTGGGCAAAGCTGATACGGATGTAGAGCTGTTGCCCCACCACTATGGGCATGAAGTTCGGGGCGAACTTGCCGCGCGCGTGCTGGGAACCCGTCTGAGCCTGCCAAAACGTTTCATCCGGGCAGGAGCCATGGCCGCGCGTTTACATATGAAGGCCGGAATGCTGGAAAAGCTCCGCCCCGCCACTCTGCGCGATACGTTATGGGAAGCCTATACTATGAAATTACATGAAGAATTCTGGGTGCTTGCAAGCGCAGATAGTGGGCGGAACCTTCAGGTCGATGCCGACGCCGCGTTGGATTGCATCCTGAAGGTCAGACTACCTGAAGAAAAACGTGGCTTAGGGGAAGCTTCCGGCCGTTTTCTGCGCGAACTGCAATGCCAGACTCTGGCTCTGGCACGCCGGGAAGAAAGCCAAACTGAACCCGCCGGAGGCGCAAGCGTTAGCGAGCTTGGAGACCGACCAGGACGGCGGCCCCGCAGGGGCCATGCCCATTGCCGAACATAGCGAGGCTTACGGGCATCGAGAGCAGAGATGACAAACCCCGCCGCCTGCAAGGCGTCATGGAGAGGGGGCACGGAGTGCGAGCGCAGCGTTTTCCGCGCAAAACGCAAGCGAGTATCGGCAAG
>JAEXGX010000220.1 GCA_023450535.1 Pseudomonadota bacterium
TTCTTGTACAGCTTGTTGCGGGAGATACCCAATACCCGGGCGGCAAGCGTCTTGTTATATTTTGTGCCGGAGAGAGCGGCCAGAAGCGCCTTGCGCTCTGCCTGAGCACTGGCTTCATTCATGTTCAGATTGTCGGGGTGCGGCTCCTCCCGTTCCGGTTCCGGCTGCTCACTGCGCAGTTCACGGAAAAAACGTTCAGGGAGGTGACGGATGGAAAGAACGTGTTCATCTTCTTCCAGGCAGAACAAGGCGTAGGTCAACACGTTTTTCAATTCGCGGATGTTTCCGTGCCAGGGGTACAGCCCGAAGGCGCGGTACAGTTCATTGGAAATCTGAATCTCCCGCGCGCGCCGGGGCCCGGCATGCAATTCGATGAAATAACGGGCCAACAGGGGAATGTCGCCAAGGCGTTCCCGCAGGGGAGGGATGGTCAGTTCCAGAATGTTCAGCCGATGGTACAGATCTTCCCGGAACGTTCCTTCTTCCACGCACTGTTCCAGATTGCGGTTGGTCGCGGCAATCAACCTGAAATCCGAATGAAGCTGGCCCCGGTGAGCCAGCTTCTGGATTTCTCCGCTTTCCAGAACACGCAACAGTTTGGCCTGCATGGACAGGGGCAGTTCCCCTATCTCATCCAGAAAAATGGTGCCGGTGTCGGCCAGCTCAAACTTGCCCTTGATCCCGCCAGACTTCGCTCCGGTAAACGCCCCGCTTTCGTAGCCGAACAGTTCCGCCTCCATAAGATCCTGCGGAAGTGCCGCGCAATTGACCGTGACAAAAGGTTTGTCCGCACGTTTGCTGGCCGAATGCAGGGCCTGGGCCACCAGCTCCTTGCCCGTACCACTCTCACCGAGCAACAGAATCGGTTCGCCGCTCACGGCAAAACGACTGCCTTTATTTTTCAGGGTCATAATAGCGGCGCTTTCACCAATGATACTGTCAAAGGTGTACAGGCTCCCGGTTTTCTTATGCACTTTCTGTTCGAAATAGTTACTCTTCTCCTCCAATTCATCGATGGTTTCCAGAAGCTTGCGCATTCTTTCCGCCCCGATGCCGGGAGAAATACTCTCCACAACCACTCCGAACAGTTTGCCCTTGTTGTCCAGCAAGGGGTAGCGAAATGAGATACCCTGCGCGTTGGTAGTGGTCAGGCTGGTGCAGAAGGTCGGCTTGCGCGTGCGGATGGTGGTCATCACGCCCTGTTCGCCGGTAAGAAAATACTCGGAAATATGCTTGCCCCGGATATCGGAGGGCAGGTTGAACATATCCAGAAAAGCCCGGTTACAGTACAGAAACGCGCCCGTGGCAGACATGACGGCAATGCCCGTGTGCAGCATTTCAAACACCTTGGCATAGTCGCTTTCCGCCAGAGATTCCAGCGCCGCCGGAGTGTTGGGTTTTTCTTGAGGCATGAAAATATCCCACGTTACGGATGAATTTTTTCAGGTTCTCTCATGCCCAATATAACAGACAGTGTGAAAAATGTTTCAATCCACAGCCGCCCCCATCTCGCCGACTGACTCCGCAGCCGACGGATAGGGGTCGTGCGGATTGCCCCTCCCTGAAGGGTGGGGTTACAAAAGAGGATTTCATCGGCATCGCCGTTTTGTCAAGTCCACTTTTACCCCTGAAGGGGGGAGGTTTCAAACCATAAAGGAATTTTTGATGAAAAACCTTTGTTATCAGGAATATATCCTGTATTTACGGAATACATTCAGACTGCTGGGGTTATCAGCGGACTCACGGCCCCTGCGGGGCCGCCGAAAACTACTTTTTGACATCAATTTCCAGCGCTACGATTTTCTTGTACAGGTTGCTTCGCGCAATTCCCAGCAGCTTGGCGGCCTTTAACTTGTTTCCCCCTGTCTGGGTCAGCGCCTTCACGATCGTGTCGCGTTCAGTCTCCGGTCTGCCGCCGCCCTGCCCTCCTTCTGTGCGCGGGGCGAACTCCGGCTCCAAAAGTATCTTGCTGTCAGTTGCCATTATGTTTTGCAGAAAATCTTTTTCCGTCTTGTAAAAAAAACGTTCAGGAAGATGATGCAAACTCAGCAAGGTTTCCGTCGGCCCCATGCAATACAGCGCGTAGGTTATAACATTGCGCAATTCTCTGACATTTCCCCGCCACGGATGTGTGCTGAAAACGGACAGAACTTCTTTTTCCATACGAACGGCACGCCCGCGCTCCGGCCCGAGCACACCGTTTATTATAGAGTATGACAGGAGGGGTATGTCCGCGAGGCGTTCACGAAGAGGAGGAACTACCAATTCAAAAAGATTAAGTCTGTAGAACAGATCCTCCCTGAACTTCCCCTGTTCGACCAGTTGTTCCAGATTTCGATTAGTCGCGGATATCAAACGAAAATCAACAAAACGAGGATGCTGACTGCCCAGCTTCTGAATTTCATGATTTTCCAGCACACGCAGCAGCTTGGCCTGAAGCGGCAATGGCAATTCGCCGATTTCATCCAGAAAAATGCTTCCCCCTTCCGCCAGTTCGAATTTCCCCTTCTTACCGGAAGCTCTTGCCCCGGTAAACGCACCCGCTTCATATCCGAACAGTTCAGACTCCATAAGTTCATGAGGGATCGCCGCACAGTTGACAGTAACAAAATTTTTCAGCCTGCGCTGACTGGCGGCATGCACGGCCTGGGCGATCATGTCCTTGCCCGTACCGTTTTCTCCAAGGATAAGTATGGACTCATCGTGTTGAGCAAAGCGCTTTCCCTTATTTTTCAGGCTCCGCATGGAAGCGCTTTCCCCCACAATGGTATCGAATGTTATTATTTCCATACTCTGTTTGGGGGAAACAACGTTTGAAAATCCATCCTGGCTTTCTAATTCCTCTATAATATTCTGCATTTCACTTATTTTTTCCTTATTCAAAGCCACAGAAATATTCTCTGTCATACATCCTACAATTTCTCCATTCTTATTTTTTAATGGATAACGGTATGTAATTCCATACAATCCATTGACAGTTACAGACGTGCATGAATTAATCTTACCTGTTTTTAATACCTCAAGTATACCCTGATTTGCAGTAATAAAAAGTGAAGTTGCCGACATTCCGATGTATTCTTTATCTTCAATATTATACATTTTTTTATATGCATTATTGGCAAACACCAAATTCGCATTGCTATCAAAGATTGCAATCCCCGAATGAAGCGGTTCTAAAATATCAGTATTAATATCTATGGATACGAAAAAATCTTTAAGAGAAGTATACATTTCTTTGCTCCTCAATTTGCTTATAACAATACTATTTTTATCCTTTCTTTTCAACTCAATGCCCCTACTAGAGCATTTTCTCTTTGAAAATGCTCATGGAGTTGAACGGAGCGAGACTTCGCCGCTCCGGCCGAGTAGCCGCAATTCATTTGCGGCGTAGAGCGAGGCCGGAGGCGTGAAACTTGAGGGACAGAACATCGTGTCCCGGCTTGATGAAAAAAGTCAAAGTGAATCTGCGCTAATGAAAAACACTTTCAGTATTTAATCCATAGAACTTTCACAGCAGGTAAAACCGTTCTTTCCCTACGACTGTCCTTTGAGGACAGTCGTAGACATAAAACTGTCCTCAAAGGACAATTCAGAGGACATTACGCCACTCCATCCAAAACAATATAACATATTATAATAATACGTAATTTCATAATTTACAATACCTGGCACAACTCTTGCTCATCCCAGACTATCTCTTGTTTTTATGTCCTTACTCATAGTTATGTCCTTACTCATAAAGGTAAAGGTTATCAGCATGTTTACTCCTCTGAAAACAGAAGAAGCTCTAGCCGCAGCCAAGGCCGGACATGGCGTGTACGC
>JAEXGX010000223.1 GCA_023450535.1 Pseudomonadota bacterium
TTTCCACGTCGCCCGTGTGCCGTCGAAAAGACGAACTCGGATTTCTGGCCCGGGCATTCGCCCGGCGTGAGGCGGAATTGCGCGAGTATCTGACCCGTGAACAGGCGTTTACTGGTGATGTCAGCCATGAACTGCGCACGCCGCTTACCGTGATGCAGAGCGGTGTGGAAATACTTGAGGATTTTGCGCAGGACGCGCAAGGCATGTCGCAGGCCCGCCGCAAGATCGTTCTCTCCACGCTGGAACGGATGCAGCGTACCGGGCGGGATATGGCGGAAACGCTTGGTACCATGTTGCTGCTTGCCCGCCGCCCCGGGCAATTGGAAATGCGCCAGCTCGATATGGGCGAACTTGTGGCCTCCCAACTGGATTTCTGGCGCCCTGTGGCAGAGGAAAAAGGACTGGAAGTACTTTTTGCTGGAGAAGCCGGGGAAGATGCGGTTTTCGCATGGGGAAACGCGGAACTCGCGGCCATGATCGTGAAAAACCTGCTGGAGAACGCCATCCGTTACACGGAACGCGGCTCTGTCCGCGTTGAACTGGGCAAGAACAGTCTGTATGTGTGGAACAGCGCTCCGCCATTGGATGATGAGGCCCGGCAACGCATTTTTGAACGCGGAGAACGCGCAGCGTTCAGCACGGTTCCCGGTACGGGCCTCGGCCTTTCTCTTGCGCTTCGGGCCTGCGAACACATGGGGTGGAACATTGGGTGCGAAACGGATGCCGAAGGCAACGGCTTTCGCGTAGGGTTCAGTCGCGGCTCTGCCCCGTGCCCCGTCCGGGGGGAATGAGTCCCCCCCGGTCCTTTTCAATATTTTGCCCTGGAGGCTGGCGCTAATTTTCCAAAAACGCCTGATAGGCGAGCCGGGTCGTGTACAGGTCGGCTACGGAAGACAGCTCGAAGGGGCTGTGCATGCCCAGCAGGGCGGGGCCCATGTCGATGACGTTCATACCGTAGGCCGCCAGGAACAGGGCGACGGTGCCGCCTCCGCCCACGTCCACCTTGCCAAGTTCCGCCATTTGCCAGGGGATTTCCCGCTTGTCCAGTATGCCCCGCAGCCAGCCGATATACTCGGGGTTGGCATCGTTGGCACCATACTTGCCGCGCGATCCGGTAAACTTGCAGAAACAGGGCCCGTGGCCGATGAACGCGGAATTGAGTTTTTCGTGCAGGTCCTGCCAGTCGGGATCTACCGCCGCGTGCACGTCGCCGGAAAGCGCCCTGGTGGCAAGCATCACGGCCCGGAACGTGGTCTGCGCTTCCCATGCGGCAATCATGTCCTGCACGCAGTATTCAAAGAAGCGGGAGCTTGCCCCGGTCGCGCCGTCCGATCCGATTTCTTCTTTGTCCCAGAAGATCAGGCAGGTGGCGTGTTCCGGTGTTTCTACCGCCAGAAAGGCTTCCAGCGCGGTGAATACGCAGATGCGATCATCCTGTCCGTATCCCCCGATCATCCCCTCATCCAGGCCGACAAAGGATGCCGGTCCGGCGGGGACAGCCTGAAGCTCAGCGGAGAGCAGGTCGTCTTCGCGGATGCCGTAGGCCTTGTGCAACAGTTCCAGCATGTGCGCCTTGACCGGCTCGCTTTCTTTTTCCGTTTCCTTTTCGCCCTTCTTGGCTTTGGCCGGAGCAAGCGGCTCGTGCCCCAGGATCAGATTCAATTTTTCTGCCTCAAAGGCGTCTCCCACCGTTTTGCCGGACAAGCCTTTGGCCAGATGGGGCAGAAGATCCGCGATGGTGAACACCGCTTCGCCCGGTTTTTCTCCAAGGACAACGGGGACACTTTTGCCGTTGTCGCGCACGATGACACCGTGCAGCGCGAGCGGGCGGGCCAGCCATTGATATTTATGAATGCCGCCGTAATAGTGGGTTTTGGCCTGTCCTACCCCGACCTGCTCGGTCAGCGGGCGCTGCTTGAGATCCAGCCGGGGGCTGTCAGCATGGGCGCTGATCAGGCGCACACCTTCAGACAGGGGACGCTTGCCCCGGCGCACGGCGAACAACGCCTTGCCGTACAGGGTCTGGAAGCCGCCGTCTTCTCCCATGCCGGGTTTGAATCCTGCGGCGCGAAGGCGTTCTTCAACATAAGAGATGGTTTCCCGTTCCGTCTTGCAGCGGGAGATGAAATCCACATAGCTCTCGGCTAGGGAACGCATGGCCTTGCGTTCTTTCGCGGAAGTGTAAACTTCCCAGGCCGAACGGTTTTTATGGGCAAGTTCTTTCATTGGAATATCCTTTGTATCGTGAGGGTTCAACTCTCCAGAACCTCATCCAGTGCTTTGTTCAACACACGGACAAGGGCCGGAAATTCGTGATCTTCCAGCGTACGGGGGTCGAGCAGCAGTGCGTCGTTTTCTACGCGCGCCACCAGCGGCGGGTCAGTGTGCAGTAAGTGGGCGCGCAGTTCCTCCACCGGGCAGGCCAGAGGGAGAATGCGTACCAGTGTGGTGGGCAGATCGCATTCAGGAAAGGAACCTCCGCCGACTCGCGAGGCCCCGGCCAGCAGGGAGAGTTCCGCGCGGCCTTCAGGCAGGACGCGGCGCAGGGCGCGGCGGAGTTTTTCCGCACGCCGCTTTAGATCGGCAGGAGACATAGTCATGCGATGCGGTGTGGGTACAGAAGCTAAAGCCTTGCGCGGGTCAAGATACAGACGCAAGGTCGCTTCCAATGCGGCCAGCGTCATTTTGTCGCAACGCAGGGCACGCAGAAGCTGATTGCGGCGCATGGCGTCAATGAAGCGGGCCTTGCCCGCGATGATCCCCGCCTGCGGTCCGCCCAGCACCTTGTCGCCGGAAAAGGTCACTACATCCGCCCCGGCCTCGACAACCTGCCGGGCCGTGGGTTCGCCGGGAAGCCCCCAGGGGGAAAAATCCAGCAGGCTTCCACTTCCCAAATCCTCCAGCAAGGGAAGATCGTGTTCATGGGCGAGGCGGGCCATGTCTTCCAGCGGAACGTCGGCATGAAAGCCGATAACGCGATAATTGGAAGTATGTATCCGCATCAGGGCATGAGTATTTTCCTTGATGGCTTCGGCATAGTCGGCGAGATGGGTTCGGTTGGTGGTGCCCACTTCGCACAGGGTTGCTCCACTGCGGGCCATGACGTCAGGAATACGGAAACTCCCGCCGATTTCCACCAATTGCCCGCGCGACACCACGACTTCCCCGCCTTTGCACAGCGTATCCAGCACGAGCAGCACTGCTGCAGCGTTGTTGTTTACCACCAGTGCAGCCTCGGCCCCGGTGAGCGAGCAGATCAGCTTGTCCACCAGGCTGTGCCGGCTGCCGCGCGTCCCTTTTTCCAGATCGTATTCCAGGTTGCAGTAGCCCCCGGCGGCCATTACCGCCGCGTCAATGGCCTGTTGCGCCATGACGGACCTGCCGAGGTTGGTATGGATGACCACCCCCGTGGCGTTGAGCACCCGGCGCAGCACAGGGCGTAGTCCTTCGCGCAAAAATGCCTCCAACCGGGGCATCAGGCGGTCCGCATCCAGTTCGGAAAGGTCGGAGAGCGTGCCGGACTTGATCTCGTCCCGGCAGTGATCCAGAAAACGGTTGATCAGTTCACGGCTCCGCGCGTGCGGTGCGTCCAGTTCCAGCAATACGCCGTCCATGGCGTTCAGGCAGGCGTCCACCGAGGGAAGCGCCCGGAACAGTTCTCGCATTAAAACCTCTCTCGCCGCGCCGGATCAGGATTGCACGTCTGGCATATTGCCCCGCGTGCGCAGCGCATGCGGGAAAAGAGTAAAAAATTCGGCGAGCAAATACAAGGAGCCGCAGAGCAGCACCGGGCCGGGCCGCCCGGAATGTCGCGCCAGTTCAATGGCTTCCCGCAGGGATGAAACAGGCTGCGCCCCGTTTCCGGCTATGCGCGCCAGTTCCTTCGGCTGTGCCGCGCGCGGGTTGTCGGCAATTGCGGGAATGAACAGAGGGACGCCCGGCGCGATGCTTTCCAGGGCATTGACCAGGAGCGGAATCAGTCCTTCCGGTTTTTTGTCTGCCAAACAAGAAAAAATAACGGCAGAAGGGGCAAGCCCCGTTTCACTCATGCCGCCCGGCAATAATGCGGCGCTCAGAGCCGCCATGCCGTGGGCGTTATGTGCTCCGTCCAGCAGAAAGGCGGGGTACATTCCCTGCGCATCCACATAATGGAGGCGTCCGGGGATGAAGGCGTCCGCCAGCCCCTTGCGAATGTTTTTTTCGTCAGTTTTCCAGCCTTCCCGGCGGCAGATGAGCAGCCATGCGGCAAGGGCTGTTTTTGCGTTGGTTCTCTGATGCGGCCCGTACAGACCGAGGGGCGCGCTATCGGCCAGAGCGGCAACCCCGGCGAGATCTGACGGCAGGCCGTGTCCGGTTCGGGTTCCCGAAACATCATACAGGGGCAGATCAAGCATTCGTGCTTTGCGTTCCAGAGCCCGCCATGCATCATCTTCCTGCGGTGCGCTCACCGCGCCGATCATGCCCTCACGCAGGGCATCGGCCTTGTCCGCAGCGATGCTCGCTACATCCGGCCCAAGAACATGCATGTGATCCAGGCCAATAGGGACAAAGCAGGCTATATCCAGCGGCAGGGCGGAGGTCGCGTCATACCTCCCTCCGAGTCCCGCCTCGAAGATAAGCAAATCAGGGTCGGCATCGCAAAAGGCCAGTGCCGCCATAACCGTCAACAGCTCGAAATAGGTCAGATCCGGTTCGGCTTCCAAGGCCCGGTTGGCAAGGTTCGGCCACGCGCTTTCCGGCAGAAACTGGCGCATCATGCGAATGCGTTCGGTAGGGCTGACAAAGTGGGGCGAGGTATACAGCCCGGCCCGAAAGCCGTGTGCAAGAGCAAGGGAATGCAGAAACGTGGCGGTGGAACCTTTGCCGTTGGTGCCGACAACCTGTATGGCGGGGCAGGGGAAACGCGTGAGCCCGAGTTTTTCCAGCGCCCCGCGCATACGGTCAAGCCCCATATTCATATTGAAAAGTCCCAGCCCGTTCAAGTGGGCCAGGACTTCTTCAAAGCTTTTCAGCCCCTTTTCAGGAAAGCGGCAGGAACAGCTCATATTCATGCGTCCGCCTTTTTATGCCGGGACATCTCGCGTAGCCAGGCGTACCAGTTTTCCAGCCCCTGTCCGTCGCGACAGGACAGTTCAAAGAGCGCCAGATCACCGTTCAGAGCACGCGCCCGTCGCGCCGCGTTTTCCATGTCGAAATCGACATAGGGCAGCAGATCCACTTTGTTCAGCACCAGAGCCTTGGCCAGTCGGAAAAGCTGGGGGTATTTCTCGGGTTTGTCGTCACCTTCGGTGACGCTGAGCAGGGCGACCTTGGCGTCTTCGCCACAGTCAAACTCCACCGGACAGACCAAATTGCCCACATTTTCGATGAACAGAATGTCCAGATTTTCCAGATCGAGAACTTCCAGCGCCGCAAGCACCATGTTGCTGTCGAGGTGGCAGCCCCCGTCGGTGTTGATCTGTACAGCAGCAGCGCCGGTGGCGGCCACGCGCCGGGCATCATTGTCGGTTTGCGGGTCGCCTTCAATGACGGCCATGCGGAATTCCGGCCCAAGATCGCGCAAGGTGCGTTCGAGCAAAGAGGTTTTACCCGATCCGGGAGAGCTGATCAGGTTGAGCGCGAGTACTCCGCAACGTTTAAATTCGTCGCGCAGGCGGGCGGCCATGTGGTCGTTGGCTTCAAGTACATTGCGGATAACCGGGATTTCCATGCGCTCCTCCTTCATTCAGCTTCCAGGTGATCAAGAAAAATGCCGTCTCCGGCGCAACATTCAAACCCCGTGAATTGCCCACAAGAGGGACAGGGGTGGAAGAGTGTTTCCCGTGAGGCGGCTGTAAATTCATTGCCGCAGGCGCGGCAGCGCAGGCGCAAAGACTCTTCTTTTAGTTCCAGAACCGCACCTTCGTGCGCGGTACCCGCGACAAAAGCTCCAAAGGCCATGCGCATGGCATCGGGAACGATCTGGTTTAACGCTCCATACCGTACCCGCACCAGAGTCAGGCGGCGGCCTCCATGTCGGTCTAGTTCCTCGGTTGCGATACGCATGATGTCGGACATCAATGAAATTTCGTGCATGTTCTGTGAATAGGGCAAAAAATCTGAAGCGTCTACCAGACTCTTTTTTTCACATGACAGAGTCTTTTTTCATGGGCTGCGCCCTCTCCGGGAGGAGCTTCAGGGCAGGGCTTTGCTTTTGGGCTAAGTTCAGGTAATAAAAGACAGCTTGTAATTGAGGCTGCTGACTTTGTCAGCAGCCTCCCGGAAGAGGGTACAGCCGGATTCATTTCCGGCGTGAGCTGACCGGAGGCTGCCCCGAAGGGGCATTTCCCCTGGCCGTAATGCGGTTTGGGGAAACAGACGGCAAAGCATTGCCCGAATTCCGTGCCTTTCCCCGCCCGGCGAGTTTTCTTGAAAACGAGCCGTTGGCGGCGCAAACCCCGCGAAGCGGGGTTTATCTGCCGTCTGGTAATTGAAGCCCCGAATACCCGGAGCATGTTCTTTTTTCAAGGTGAAAACCATGGCCAAGGCCCAATTTCTCGGTGTGTATTCCCTGCGTTCAGTAAAAAACGCTTCCGGCAAACGTTACTGTTTTGTCTGGCGGGACAACGCGGCCAAGACCTGTCTGTTTCAGAGCCTGACGCCGGATATGAAGCCGACGGGCAAGCCCATGCTGCTTCCTCTGGAACAATTCCGACGGGATTTTACGCCAGAACCCGGCATTTCCGCTATTCCAGACATTGAACCTCAGGCGGCGGACTATCAGGGAACCACGTTCAGCGTGCCTATTTCGGACAAGGCTACGCTGATTTCCGGGCCCATTCAGAAACCAGCCGCAGGTACCTTTGCCTCTCCTTCGCCCCGTCCGCGTGAAGAAGAACAGGTTTCCCGCGAAGAGCAGCCAGCTTCTCGCAAGGCTACGCCCGCTTCTGGTGTGGAAAACGCCGAACAGCCGCAGCAACATTCCACTCCGGAAGCACTGGATAAAAGCATCCGCGCGGAGTTCGCCCTGAGCCTGATGCGCTTCAGGCGGGGCAACAAGGAAGGGGCGTTGCAGGATTTCGAGCGCTTATTGGCGGTGGAAGACGGTATTGTGCCTGCACACAAGCATATGTTCACCGATTTTGGCATCGATTTGCGCAAGAGCAAGCTGTATACGCTGGCGTCGCGCTGTTTTCAGCGCGCAGTGAATCTTTCACCCAACGACGGGCACGCCTTGTTCAACCTGGCTCGTATCTATTATGAAATGGGAAATTTCGGCAAAGCCGTCCAATATCTTGACGCCGCTCTGGACAAAGAGCCTGACCTTAAGTGCGCGTTGCGGCTGAAGATGCATATGCGCGGTGATACATCCGGCGCTGTGCGAGGAAAAAAATAACTATGAGCAAGAAATTTTATATCGGGGGAGCCATGTCCATGCTGGGCATGGCCATACTCGTTCCGTTGATTCTTCAAGAACCTGTGCCCGCCCTTTCCGGCGAGAGTTTTGGTCCGGCGGTATCCGGCAGGTTGGATAGTACGCCGCGGCCTGATGTTTTTCCGGATGTTCCTCAGAATGTCCAGCCGGGTATCCAGCAAGATGTCCGGCAAGACATTCAGCCGGAAGCTCCTGCGGCAAAAGCTCCTGCAGAAGAAGCCGGGGCAATGCCGCCGCTTCCTCCGAGAGAAGCCATGACCATGTCGGTGGAGGCAAAGCACCCGGCATCAGGGCAAACTGGGGTAACGTCTACTATTCCTGCCGAGAATTCCACAGCGAAAGAACCCGTCCCCGGCGCAGTTTCCGCTCCCAAAGCGTCGCGCCCGGCATCCTCTGCCCCCTCTTCTCCGGAAAAGGGGAGCGATGATAGTGCCCAGACAGCTCCGGGACGTGCCGAGCCGCAAACTGGGACTGCGGCGGCAGATAAAACTACGGGTGCCGAAAAAAATGCGGGAGGAGAGGAGCGGAAAACGGACGTGCAGGAACGCAAGCCTGGTGCTTCCGGTCAAAGCTCTGCCGGCCGGAATGCCGCTGGCCAGAAGGCCCCTCAGGTTAGACCGGGAACCATAGTGACACGCGGTACGCTCCCTGCTCAATCTGGAAAGTTGGTGGTCACGAGCTCCACATTGACCATGGACGGGGATGTCGTGACCTTGCGTCTGGAAGCGAACAGTCCAATTAAGGGCAAGAGTTTCATCCTTGCGTCGCCGGACAGGGTTGTGCTGGATCTTTCCGGGGATTGGAAGCTTGCCGCTCCCCGCGTATCCAGCAACCGTATGCTTCGGGAACTGCGCGTAGGCGTGCGTGAAGACGGTGTCCGGCTGGTATTCGATATGAAAGTAAAACCGAGTAGTGCAACGGTGAAGCAGGTCAGTTCCAAAGTGTTGGAACTGCGCATAAGGTAGTCTATGCTGGTAAATGGAAAGCATTATCGGACCATCTGGATTGATGAGCGGAACGAACTGTGTGTTATTGATCAGACCGTTCTCCCCCACGAATTTCGTATTGTCCGCTTGCATACCCCGTCTGAGGTCTGCCGGGCCATATCTTCTATGGTCGTGCGCGGGGCGGGGCTTATCGGTGCCACAGCCGGATACGGTATGTGGCTTGCCGCCGCGCAGGCGCCGGAAGATCGCCCGTTCACGCTCTGGATGACGGAATGCGCGGCATCTTTGATTGCGACGCGTCCTACGGCGGGCAACCTTGCCTGGGCAGTGGAGCGCCAGCGGAAGCTGCTCGTCTCCATGGGGCAGGAACCGCGCAAAGAGGATGCCGTGGCGCTTTTGCGCGCCGAGGCCGAGCGCATCGCCGACGAGGATGCGGAGTTCTGCCGCTCTATTGGCCAATACGGCGGAGAATTGATTGCGGCCATTTCCCGCCGCAAAGGCGGGGAAACTGTCCATGTGCTCACGCATTGCAACGCCGGGTGGCTGGCCTTTGTGGACCACGGTTCGGCCCTGTCCCCGGTTTATGCGGCGTTTGACGCGGGCATTGACGTGCATGTGTGGGTGGACGAAACCCGTCCCCGCAACCAGGGGGCGAGCCTGACCGCCTGGGAGTTGGGGCAGCACGGCGTGCGACATGATGTCATTGCAGATAATGCGGGCGGGCATCTTATGC
>JAEXGX010000252.1 GCA_023450535.1 Pseudomonadota bacterium
ACATCGCGGACCAGACCAATCTGCTGGCCCTCAACGCGGCCATTGAGGCGGCCCGCGCGGGCGAGGCGGGACGCGGCTTCGCCGTGGTGGCCGACGAAGTGCGCAAACTGGCGGAAAAAACCATGGCCTCCACCAACGACGTGGGCAACGCCATCAAGGCCATTCAGGAAAGCACGGCCAAAAGCACAGCCTCGGTGGAAAACGCTGTGGCCCAAATTGAGGAAGCCACGCAATTCGCCAATGAATCCGGGCATGCTCTGGACGAAATCGTGGCCAATGCCGACGCTACGGCCGATCAGGTCAATGCCATCGCCACGGCCAGCGAGGAGCAGTCCGCCGCCAGCGAGGAAATCAACCACTCCATCACCCTGTGCAACGACATGAGCAGACAGATCGCCGAGGCCATGGGAGAAGCTACCAAGGCCGTGTCCAATCTGGCAGCCCAGGCCCAGGACCTTAATGCACTGATCCATGAAATGAAACAGGGATAGCCAGACAGCAGATTTACGGCCGAAGCCTCCTCCCATTTCCTTTGGCCGTAAGCAGGCGCGTTGTGGACAGTACGCGCCTAATCTCGAGGGGGCGGTGACGTATTCCCGCCCCCTCACTTTAGTGAAGCAATCTGTGGGTACATGTTGCCGCCGGAATCGTGGTAAAGCTGTAGGCCCAGCGCGGCGGCAACAACCGTTTTCAGCAACGGAACACGGGAAAGGCGTTACTCCCGTTGCATCATGTTTTCCAGTGTCGCCTCTATACGGCAGACAAACTCGTGCGGAGAAAGGTTAAGTGCGTGCGCCAAGGTAAAAATAGTCTCCAGACTGACGGAATGCCTGCCCGCTTCAATGCCGACAATAAAAACACGTTGAAGCCCGGCAAGCTCGGCCACCCCTTGTTGAGTGAGACCGCGCTTTTTCCGTTCGCGTAATAACGTCGTACCGACGGCAGCGGGCAAGCAACACGTTTTTTCCATGAGATTTCATGTATCCCGCCGCTTGCCTCAAAAAGTATATTACAATATACTTTGTTCCACTGTGAACACCCCTCTAATACTTCTTCTCATAGAGCACGTCGTTCTCCGCGTATCTTTGCGCATCCTCGCGCCATCCTCGCGTTTCTTCGGAGGTTGAATGAAAATATGCGCATCATAGCCGTCCTATGCCATTTTATCCTGCTTCTCATCGCGATTGGCGTCGGCTGGTATGTATTTGCCGAATGGTTGAAGGGACGCCGCTGAACGTACTATAATTCCTTTTCGTTCTTTTCGAGTGGAGCAGTTTTCTTTTCAGGACAATTTAACACTAAAATTGTACATAAATGGGACATGATGTTCTGGCTCATGAGTTTCACATCTCAATCGGAATATTGCCCCGCAAATGAATGGCGGCGGTTTTCCACTCATACACCAGCCTGCCGGAAGTCCCTTCTGGTGAAACTCTCCTGGCGTAAACCTTGTTCGCAGTAAAATCATTCCGGGAAGACTTTCCCTCTTTTCAACTTGCCAGCCTCGCCCGCACTATGTTATGCTTGCAAGTAACGGTATTACAATGCTGTTCCTTGCAACTGATTCTCCTGTCCCATACAAGGTTGCGGCACAGATTTTCACAAACATTTCGTGCCGAACACGCTTAAGGAGCATAACTCTTTTATTTTCTGATGTCCTATGAAAGAACTATTACAGCCACTTTTGTATGCTGGGCTGGAGTTTCTCTTTTCTGCTCTGATTGTTTGCCTCACATCTCTGTCCATTTTTGCGGACATTTTCCTGTTTGATGGTCATATCGGTGAAACCACGAGCGTTGAACTGCTCCAGGCCCTTCTCCTTGCCATGAGCATCTTTTTCTTTTTCCGCGAGGCTTTCCGCAAGCCGGAATACCGAAGCGGCTTCATCCTGGCCGGAGGATTTTTGCTGTGCATGTTGATTCGGGAAATGGACGCAGCGCTCGATCTTATCCGGCACGGTTTATGGGCATATGCAGCCGGAGGCGCCGCTCTTGTGTGCATTACGCTGTCTCTGCACAACCCGCGTACCGCTTTACAGGGCCTGAACGCCATTGTGACGCATCGCGCCTACGGCACGCTGTCCTCCGGCATGCTGTGCGTGCTGTGTTTTTCCCGCCTGTTCGGCATGGGAGTGCTCTGGGAACAGATCATGGGTGACAATTATGACCGGTGGCTGAAGGATGCCATTGAAGAAGGCTGTGAACTGTTCGGCTACACGCTGACTTTCCTCGCCGCCCTGCGCTACGCCGGAATCCCCCGCTTCGGGAGGAGGAAAAGGGAAAGCACGGCGCAAGCGGTGGAGTAGCTCCGCGCCATAAGACGGGGCAGAACTCTCTGTACAGTGAGGTTATTTTTTCCAGAACTCGGGCACGAACATGATCAGCAGGGCATAGAACTCCAGACGCCCCATCAGCATGGCCAGCGAAAGCACCCACTTGGAAAAAACCGGCATCCAGCCGAAATTATCCACGGGACCGACCTTGCCCAAGCCGGGTCCGACGTTGGAAATGCAGGTCAGACTGGCGGTAAAGGCGGTGGCAAGGTCAATTTCCTGTGCTGCGAGGACAAAGCAGACCGTCAGCGTCACCAGCACATAGAGTATGAAAAAATTGACGATGCCGGACAACACTTCCGGGGGCACAGAACCACTCCGGAGTTTGATACTTCGCACCGAATGGGGGTGCAGCAAACGGAACAGCTCGCCGTAGGCTGCACGCAACAGCACTACCGCACGCATAAATTTCAGCCCGCCGGCGGTAGATCCCGTACAGCCGCCCAAAAAAGTCAGCAAAAGAAGAATTCCCAGGGCCAGAGAAGGCCACCCGGTGTAATTTTCTGAGACGAATCCCGTAGTCGTACACAAGGAAACAAGCTGAAAGGCACTGGCCCGTACAATATATTCCAAATCCGCGAGGCTCTGCAGAGGAAAAATCCCGCGCAGGACCAACAGTGTCGACACAATGACTGTGCAGATCAGCAGCGTCCACATATAGGAGAGATTTTCGGTACTGCTGCCATACGTCCGGAAATTACCTTTCAGAAACGCATAATGCAGGCTGAATCGCATCCCGGCCAGAAACATAAACACGATGATGATCCACTGAATCGCCGCGCTCGGGAAAGCTGCAATCGAATTGTTCCGAGTGGAGAAGCCGCCTGTGGCCAAGGTGGAAAACGCATGGTTGATCGCGTCGAACCAGTCCATACCCGCCGCCATGAGCAGCACGGTTTCCAGCACGGTCAGCAGCAGATAAATTTTCCACAGGGCAAGCGCGGTATCCCGCATACGCGGGGTGAGTTTGCCGGGGTGAGGGCCGCTGGCTTCGGCGCGATACAATTGCATTCCTCCCACGCCGAGCAGGGGCAAAACGATCAGCGTCAGCACAATGATCCCCAGGCCCCCCAGCCAATGGGTCAGACTGCGCCACATCAGCAGTCCCTTGGGCAAGGCTTCAATGTCGGAAAGAATGGTCGCCCCTGTAGTAGTGAAGCCGGAAGCCGCTTCAAACACGGCGTCGGTCAATCCCAGGCCGCCGCCCAGCATATAGGGCACGCCGCCAGCGAAGCTGGCGGCCAGCCAGCACAGCCCCACTACGGCAAAACCCTGCCGCGCAGACATGCCAACATCACGTGAAGGCCGGTTGGGTAAGGCCAGAACCAGACCCACTGCGCAAATTCCCGCCATGCTGATCAACAAGGAAATGGTCGCGCCGTCTTTAAACCAGAGCGAAACGCCCAGAGGCAGGATGAAACTTCCTCCGATGCAGACCAACAGAACGCCAAGGACAAAACATACCGCGCGCACGAGCATATTGCTTCCGTCATTATTTAATGAGCAGTTTAATATTGAAATTGTACATGCCAAGGCTCTGAGCTCCGCCCCGCAGGCTTCATGCCTGAAGCCGGAGCTTACTCTGCTGTCCATGCCTGTACGCCCTGCGGCCGCCCGTCGGGTAGCTGCTTCGCTGACAAAGATACGTCTCTGTCTCGCTCGACTCCATGAGCAAGTTAACTTTGAAATTGCTCATGGGCTGCAAAAAATAATGGAGAAACGCCCCCCCGGATCACGCCTTTTTCCTGGCCAGCACTTCTTCCAGTTCACTGATACGGGCGCGCAGACAAAGAATGGCAATGGTATCGCCCGCCTGAATAACCGTACCGCCTGAAGGGATACGTGTTTCCCCGTCGCGGCTCGCGCCGATAAGCAGCACGCCGCGCGGCAGACCTAGTTCATGCACGGCCTTGCCCGCCAGCCAGGAGTCTTTTTCCACCAGGGCTTCCATCATTTCAGCGGCTTCTCCCCCCACAGCCACACTGGACAAAATACGGCCCTGCCGAAAATAATGCAAAATACTGTTCACGGCGGAAAGGCGGGGGCTGACGCTGTGCCCTATGCCCACCTGCTCTACCAGAGGCAGATAAGCAGCCTTGTCCACCCGGACCACGGTTTCCCGCACCCCCAGCGAACGGGCCAACAGGCAGGCCAGCATATTGTTTTCCTCATCTTCCGTGACGGAAATGAACGCGTCCATACGGCCCACATTTTCCTGCCTCAAGAGGTCGGCATCAGTGCCGTCGCCGTGCAGAACCAGAGAGTCGCTCAGATGTTCCGCCAAAAATTCGCACCGGGCCGCATCGCGATCAATGATCTTCACATCCACCTGACGGCGTTCCAGCAGCTTTGCCAGCCGGAAGCCGATATCTCCGCCGCCCACAATGCAAGCCGATGAAGGGTATCCTCCCCGGCGTCCCAACAGCCGAAGCAGGGAAGGCTGACTGCCCGGCAGGAAAACGAAATGAGCCACGTCCCCCTTTTCCAGCGTGTCACGCCCGGACGGGATCAGTAAGCGCCCTCCCCGATTGATTGCTCCCACCATAAGCCCAGGATCACCCGCGAGTTCCGAAAATTTCATCAGGCTTTGGCCTGCGAGGGGCTTGCCTTCAATACGCATGGAGGCCATGCGTAACGAACCGTCAGCGAATTCAGCATATTCCATCGCTCCCGGTAGAGTCAGTTGCCGCTCTATACTGCGAACGACTTCCTCTTCCGGGTTGACCATCATATTGATTTTCAATGGTTCCCGGGTAAAAAGTGCCGGCATGTCCGCGTACTCGGAGTGCCGGATGCGGGCCAGTTTGGTCAGATTGGGAGCAAGCTCCCCGGCAAAAAGGCAGGATACAATGTTGATTTCGTCACTGTCGGTCACGGCCAGAAACAGCGCCGCATTTTCCACTCCCGCCTTGCGCAGTACCGAAGGCGTTGTGCCGGAACCTTGCAGCGTTTGCACGTCCAGCTCTTCCTCCACAACGGAAAGGCGATCCCGATCGAGATCGATGATCAGCACCTGTTTGCCTTCCGCCGCCAGACGCCGCGCAATATGGAACCCCACTTCCCCCGCGCCGACGATCACGATGCTATTCCCCTCGGCCTGCATCTTGCGCTTGCGCTGAAAAAACATGAGTGCGCTCCTGATTACATCCTGCGGAGCATGTGGGGACGGCGGCGGGCGCGTTCAAAGCGCCTTCACATCCTGCCGTATCCGTTCCCAGTCTTCCGGATAGTTCACGTTCTGAAAAAAAAACGCCTTCTCTTCGCCATACCGGAGGCAATCCGTCAACTCCGGGGGCACGACTGCCGCAAGTTTGTATTTCCCCGCCGCCACAGCCTTCCGGAACAAATCCAGCGCCTCTGCCTCATAAACCGCCACCAAAGGTTGTGTGGCTCCGTATACCGTATCAAAAAAACAGGTACACAGACTGGTGCGCCCTTCACGCCGCTTCCCTTCCCGAAATGCCAGCAGTTCCCCGAGCGTGGCCTTGTCCATGCAGGGCAAATCACAGGGAATGACCAGACAGGCCCGGCCCGTCTGTTCCAACGCGGAATACACCGCACGCAGAGTTCCATCGCCGGGAAAAAGATCCTCCACAATGCCGTATCCGCGTTCCGCAACTTCCCGGCGAATCCGCAGCCCCTGGCCGTCAGCGTCTCCTTCCACGGGACGGCAGCTCACGAATACGCGCGCCGGGCCGCCAAGCAGGCGTTCCAGCACACCTGCGGCACGCAGTAACAGACTCTGTTCTCCCTCCGCGCCGTTCACGCCCTGAATACGCAACCCGGTCTTGTCACGGCCGAAACGGCGGCTCCAGCCTCCGGCCAGCACCACACCGGCCAAAGACTCATCTGCCGTTTCTCCCGCGCGCTCACCAGCTTGCGCTATTTGGCAAAGGTACATTTCGGATAGGTGCAGGTCTTGCAATCCAGACACAGGCCACCATGCCCGAGGCCGGAAAGATATTCACGGGTCAACGGAGCGTCAGCCAAAACACAGGGCAACAGCACGTCCAGCGCCGTGGTCTTGTGGAACAGCGCGCAGGCGGGAACCCCGATCACGCGGGCGGACGCGGCAGCGCTGTCTCCTTCCCCTCTCAGGCTTCCCACCAGACTCATGGCCCCCGGCAACACAGGGATACCGTACAACATGTCCCGCAGGCCTGCCTCCAGCAAGCCTTTACGAGTCACATCGTCCGGGTCAACCGAAAGCCCCGCCGTGGTAACCACCACATCTGCCCCAGCGGTCAGCAGGTCTTCCACTCCTTCACGGATCAGCTTCGCGTCATCGGGAGCCTTGTTCACCCTGACGATTTCACAGCCCAGCGCCTGCGCTTTTTGTGTAATGACCGGCTCGAACCTATCCTCGATCAGGCCCTGAAAAACTTCCGTGCCGGTGATGAGCACACCGATACGCTTGCGCCGCATCGGCAGAACAGAAAAGAGCGGCCCTTCAGCCAACGCGTTACGGGCCAGCAGGAACTTTTCCCGAGAAAGATACAACGGAATGGCCCGGGAAGACGCCAGCGGAGAGCCCTGTTCCACCACGCTTCCACAATGGCGGGTTGCACAAATGACCTCGGGCACCATATTGAATTCGCGCAACCGCGCTTCATCTATCCAGAATACCCCCTTGTGCGCGGCGCGAAAACTGATCTTCCCTTCCTTGATTGCGCCCGTGGCATCAACGCCGTCACCAGGCATAAGCTCGCGGAAGGCTTCCGCCACAAGGTTTTCATGGACCCAGTTTTCAGAAACCGCCTTATCTTCCACATAAATGGAATTGCGGCCCATGAGCTGAAGGCGGCACAAATCGCCCCCGGTAATGGTCTGACCGGCGGTCACAGCAGGCCCCTTGGACACCCCAGGTTCAATGCGGGTCATGTCGTGCAGAGCAACCCGGCCTACAGCCTCGCTCACGGGAATGCGCGCAAGCTCCGGCCCGGAAAAATAAAGCCCCGGCCCTTTGAGGTACGGCGATTCCCCCCTGCAGGAACGGCACACCGTTCCGAACACGCCCGGATGGGGTTCGCCGCAGATGGCGCAGCGCACGATGCCCCCACGATCCCTGCGGCCCACAAACTCGGCCTTCACGGTCACGGGCTGGGCGGAGAGGATGGAAATTCCCGCCTCATAAATTTCTTCCTGCAGAAGGTCGCTGTCCTGCTCTTTCTTGGGCGTGGTCTTCATGTACCAGGTGCGGATGGTGGGGTAAGCGTCGAGCTTGTCCAGATCCAGGCGCACGCGCACGCCTTCGCCCGATCGTTTGTCATACAGGCTCATGGCATACAGACCGAAATTGAGAATACGCATCCAGCCGTTGCCGATAGTGCAGGGCGTGAGCAACTGGATAGCATCCGGCAGACAGTAGGACGTTTCACTGACAGCGTCGTACAATACCCCGCTGGGCATATGGCTTTTGGCCAGTTCCACCATATAAGCCCCGATGATCAGGCCGGGAGCGGGATAGCCGTGGAACTTGCGCGCCACTTCCATAAATTCTTCATGTGTCCATTGGCCCAAACGCATATACGCATCCTCTCCGACGGGGTCTGTTCATATAATTAATAAAAAAGCTTCCGGACCATGCCGGAAAAAGAAGGCACGACATGATTCGCCATGCTGAGGCAACTTACCCGCAACGCCGGATGTCTGTCAAATTACGGCATCGTCTTCACCAGCGCTTCCCGCCAAGCACTGCAAAAATCCGCAGCTTTGTCTTGACGTTCCATACTCCGAGGTGTAGTGTTATTATTATAAATTTCGTAACACCAACCCCCTCTTTGCCATGCCCGTATCCTCTTCCGCTCTTTCCGCCGATTCCCCTGCCTGGCGTGCCGCCGTGCAATTTCACGGACACGCTTGCCCCGGTCTTGCTCTTGGCTGCCGCATGGCCCTTGCCGCCATTCGTGCTCTCCTGCTTGACGACTCTTTTCTCACCCAGGAAGACACTCCCTTTTCCCGCGCGCTCTCGCCCGACGAGGAGCTTGTCTGCGTGACGGAAACCGACGCCTGTTGCGCGGATGCGGTTCAGGTTCTTCTGGGCTGTACACTGGGCAAGGGCAATCTGCTGCTCAAGCCGCGCGGCAAAACGGCCATGAGTTTTTACCACCACCCGACGAAAAAGGCCGTCCGTGTGCTCTGGCAAGCCGACATCCATAGCCCGGAGGGGCGGGAAGTGCCCCGTGCCGAAAAAATGACCTACTTTCTCTCCGGCCCGGAGAAAAACCTGCTTGCCGTGTGTGAAATTCCCTTTGCACCGCCTTCCCACGCACTGATTTCCCGCTCCTTGGCCTGTACGAAATGTGGTGAAATGACGGCGGAGCATGCTGTACGCCTGCGGGACGGACAGCCTTTCTGCCC
>JAEXGX010000099.1 GCA_023450535.1 Pseudomonadota bacterium
GAGAGAGAGAGAGAGAGCAGGAAGGACGCTAAAATGCCGTGGATGCTGTGGCTGGACAAGGCCACGGACATAGCTCTCGCGTTCAGCATGTACCTTTTGTACCCGGCCATCCTTGTTGTTATCCTCATTGACGTCACAGGCCGCAATTTTTTCGCCACCCCGCTTTCCTGGGCCATTGAAGGTTCCGGCCTCTTCCTCATCGGAGCCATTTTTCTTGCCGCGCCCAAGGTGGAACTGGACCGGGGGCATATTCTTCTGGATATCCTGTACGCCAACTATCCGAAGAAAACCAAGTTGATCTGCGATCTGCTGACCCGTACGGTAGCCTGCCTGTGGATGGCGGCCGCCACGGTGCGCAGCTCCGTGGAAATCCACACTGCCTTTATTCTGCAGGAAAGCGGCACTGACTTCCGCTATCCTTTCTGGCCCATGCGTCTGATCATGACCACCGGCTTCCTGCTGCTTACCCTGGCCCTGCTCTACAATATCGTCATCAGCTACAGACAGCTTCGCGCAGGAGGGAAACAGTAATGGATATGGTCATGCTTGGTTATTTCGGTATTGTCGTCATGCTTGTTCTGTCCGTGCTGGGCATGCCTATGGCCTATGCCATGTGCGTGGTGGCCAGCATCGGGCTCAGCGTGACTCTGGGGCCGGTAAACGCGGCAACCCAGACCATGTTTGTCACCTGGGAGCAGGCGAGCAACTTTTCCCTGATGAGTATCCCCCTGTTCATCTTCATGGGGACCATTGCCTACCATACCGGCATTGTGGGCAACCTGTTCGTGGCCTTCCGGCGCTGGATCGGTTTTCTGCCGGGCGGACTCGCAGCCGCCGGGATTATGGCCGCCGCCGCTTTCGGCGCGGTGACGGGTTCCACCGCAGCGGCCTCGGCCACCATGGCTTCCACCGTTATTCCCGAACTGGAAAAGGCCGGTTATGACAAGAGCCTGGCCGCAGGGGCCATCGCGGCTTCCGGCGGCCTGGCGGCGATCATTCCGCCCAGCGTGTTCCTCATCATTTATGCCGTGCTCACCGACCAGTCCGCAGGTCAGATGTTCATTGCCACCATCGGCCCCGGGCTGCTGGTTACCGCCCTGTTCTCCCTGTACTGCATCATCCGCTGCTGCATTACCCCTTCCATGGGACCCAAGCAGCCCAGCTCCACCTGGAAGGAACGCATCGAGTGCCTGCCTTCCGCCATTCCTGTCATGGTGACCTTCAGCGTTGTCATCGGCGGCATTTACGGCGGCCTGGCCACCCCCACCGAAGCCGCAGCCTTGGGCGTGATCGGCGTCATGGTTATCGCGGGCTGCATGCGCCGCCTGAACAAAAAAACCATCGTCTCCAGCTTCCGGGACGGAGCCACGATGAGCGCGGCCATCTTCTTCCTGTTCATCGGCGGCTGGCTCATGTCGCGTTTTCTGGTGACCACCGGCACAACCCGCCACATGGTGGACGTGTTCGTCGGGATGAAAATGTCCTACACCATGCTGCTGTTCATGATGTTTATTCTGTTCCTGATTCTGGGCTGCATTCTTGAATCTACGTCCATCCTGGTGCTGACCATGCCCTTCATGTACCCGATTACCCAGCAGTACGGGGTGGATGCGATATGGTTCGGCGTGTTCGTGACCATGATGATGGTACTGGCTGGCATATCTCCGCCGGTGGGGCTCAATGTCTTCGTGGTGCGCGGAGTGTGCTCGCACATTCCGGTCATGAGCATCTACAAGGGAGCCGCTCCGTTTATCCTTATTATGTGCATATCAATACTTTGCATCTGTATCTGGCCTGATCTTGTCCTGGGACCGGTACGCGACATGATGGGTTCATAGCGGACTTTTTCCCGCCGCCGCATTTCTCTCCCAGTGTGCGGCTTCAGACAGGAGGCAGAGTGCTCCCTCAGCACGCGGGGGCACCCTGCCTCCTGTTTTAGAGCATTTCGCCATTGAAATGCTCTACTTCAGTCGAGCAGGGCGAGACTCCGACGCGACGCCCCCTTGTCCGGGGTCGCCGCAATTCACTTGCGGCGTAAAGCTCTGGCGGAGGCGTGAAACCTGCGGGCCAGAACATAGGATCCGGACAGTAGATATTTTCAAATGCAAAACGCTCTGAGGAAATTGCCCCCAAACCGTCCCGCAAGGAGTTCAGCATGTCTTTCTCCGCATCGGAAACTCCCGTCTTTTCCCGTAATTTTGCCCTGTATACGGCATACGGAACCTTTATATATGCGATATGCGCCGGGTTCCGTGACAATTACGGCATCATGCTGCCCTATATTGTGGAGTGGAGCGGGCATTCCTATGCCACTGTCAGCTTCATCATTGCCCTGGGACAACTGTTCTTCGGCCTTATGCAGCCTGTTTTCGGCGTTCTGGCCCTGCGTACATCCAATCGCCTTGTTCTGTGTCTGGGAAGCCTGATGATGCTTTCCGGAATCTTGCTGATCCCGGTTTCCACATCCGCCGCGTTGCTGACGCTTGCCCTTGGCATACTCCTGCCCTCAGGCACGGCCGCCGCCTCGTTCGGCATCATCATGAGCTGCATCAGCCCCAGGTTCAGCCCCCGGCAGTCACATTTCTCATCCGGATTTGTCGCTTCGGGCATCGGCATCGGCATCTGCATTCTTTCCCCTCTCATCCAGTCGCTCATCACCGCATATGGTTTAATCGGAGCGCTCGTGTTCCTGTGCATTCCGATACTGCTGCTTATCCCCGTCTCTCTGCGGCTGACCGCCGCAGACGCAGGGCAAACGACAAAAAACATCGCGCAGGGAAAGGAATCCGTCGTCGAAATGTTCCGCACAGCCCTGAAGAACCCCGCCTATCGTCGGCTGGCCTTCGGCTTTTTTACCTGCGGCTTCCATATGG
>JAEXGX010000333.1 GCA_023450535.1 Pseudomonadota bacterium
GCCTTGTCCGCCGTTGCGGAATCAGCCGGCAGATAAGCCCGGCTGCGGGTTGAAACGTTTTTCGAGGTAGTCATGGCAGTAAGTTCACTTCTCGGCATCGGCAACAGCGCCCTTTTCGCCAATCAGACCGCTCTCGGGGTCACCGGCAACAACATCGCCAATGTGGATACCGAGGGGTACAGCAGGCAAGGCGTACGCTTTGATGACCTGCGCCCGCAGGATTCCCGCCCCGGCCAGCTCGGGCGCGGAGTCTATGCCTCCGAGATTTACCGCAACTTCAACCGATTTGTGGAAAATTCCTACCTCAACCGTTTTACTCAGCAGCAGCGTTGGTCCGAGCAGTCCACCATGCTCCAGAGTGTGCAGAACATATTCAATGAAGCCAACACCGACGGCATCAGCGCACAGATGTCCACGTTTTTCGCCTCGTGGAGCAAACTGGCCAGCAAGCCCGAAGATGAAGCTACCCGCCAGAACCTGCTGACCCAGGCCGACAACCTCGCCAAGCTTATCCGTAACGCGAACGATACACTGGCCAACGTTCAGAATGAAATGAACGATTACATCAACCAGAGTGTCAATCAGGTCAACTCGTACCTGGAGAGTCTGCGCACACTCAACAAGCAGATCGCGTCGTCCTATGTGGAAGGCGTGAACACGCCCAACAGCCTGTATGACGAACGTGACAAGCTGGTGCGCAAGATTTCCGAACTGCTCGACGTGCGCGTGGTGGACAACGGCCCGCGCGACTTCCAACTGTTCACGGCCTCGGGTCAGCCCCTGTTGCAGGGCGATGCGGTCTATTCCCTTCAGGTGGGGGCGCCCTTCTATGAAAAGCAGTGCCAGAATTTCGACGGCGAATTGACGTTTTCCGGCTCCGACACCAACGAATACACGTTGGAAGTGCTGGAAGGGAATAAGTTCCGCGTGTCGCTGGACGGCGGCAAAAGCTGGTTGCGTGACGAAAATGGCCAGATTTCCGCTTTCGACGTGCCGCCTGCAGGCGAAAGCATCCAGGTTAAAAGTCTGGAGATTTCCTTTGCCAATGCGGACGGTTCCAGCGCGAGTCTCATGCCCGGGGACACGTTCACCATTGTGCCCAAGACCAGTGTGCAGTGGTGCTCTCCCACCCGTGAACCCCTGAACATCACGCCCCAGAGTTTCGACAGCGGCGAGGACAACCCCGACCGGATCAGCGGGGGCAAGCTGGCCGCCTATTTCAGCGTGCGCGACTACCATGTGGGGCGCTACCAGGACAAGCTGGACGCCATGACCAACACGCTGATCTGGGAAGTCAACGCTCTGCATTCGCAAGGAGCGGGGCTTGAGGCTCTGACCAACATGCAGGGCACCTATGGCGTGGACGACAGCACCATGCCCCTGGGCAGTCCGTTTTCCACTCTTGCGTACAAGGACAAGCTCACAAGCGGCAGCCTGAGCGCGTATTTCTACAAGGCGGATACCGGCGAAAGCATTTCCGTCAATAGTGTGCTGAATTTCAGCGACCCTTATGACCCGAACAAGCAGGTCAACTTCGATCCTTCAGTTCATTCGCTGGAAGATGTGGCACGTGCCATTAACCAGAGTTACCCCGACCCGGAGCATCCGGGGCGGAATCTGCTCACAGCCACCATTCAGGGCGGCAAGCTGCATGTTGTGGCCGCCGACGGCGTGAATTTCAAGATGGGGTCGGACTCCACCGGCCTGCTGGCCGCACTGGGGCTGAACACGTTCTTCCAAGGGTCCGGATCGGGCGATATCAGCCTCAACCCTCTGTTGCTCAAGAACCCGCAGTACGTCAACGCGCACAGCGTGGACGGCATGAGCGAGGGCAACGAGGGCGACGGCATTATTGCCGCGCGGATCGCCCAGTTGGCCACCAAGGATGTGAGCATTTCCACCATGTGGGAAAACAGCAACGGTTCCATCACCAGTTACTATTCCTCTCTGGTGGGCCTGGTAGGCTCTGAAACGCAGACCGCCATGTTCAATGAATCGTACAATACCTCACTGGCGGAAGACCTTGATACGCAGTCTGCGTCTATTTCCGGCGTGAATCTGGACGAGGAAATGACCAATCTGATCAAGTTCCAGCATTCCTATACCGCCGCCGCCAAACTCATCACCACCGCCGACCAGATGCTGGAAACCATACTCGGCCTCAAGCAGTAAGTCATAAGGAGACCGTCATGCGCGTCGCTCAACGCTCCATGTACAACAGTTTTGTGGGCAATATGAACCGTACGCTTTCCAACTACATGGAAAGCAATATTCAGAGCGCCTCACAGAAGAAGGTAAATCGTCCTTCGGACGATCCTGTGGGCATGTCCCGCGTGCTCAACTATCGTGCCGCCATTGCGCGCAATGAACAGTACGAGAGCAACACCAACGACGCGGCGGCCTGGCTGCGCAGTACAGACAGCACCCTGACCCAGGCTCAGACCATCCTGTCCTCACTGCAGGAGAAGGCGGAACAACTTTCCAACGGCACGCTTACCAGTGAGAACCGTAAGCAAACCAGCTATGAAGTCCGCCAGCTCTTCAAGCAACTGGTGAATCTTGCCAATACCCAGTACGCGGGCGAGCATCTGTTCGCCGGGCACAAGACCGGCACGACACCGTATGAGATCGGCCTGGCGGTCACGGCCACCAACACCACGCAGGTAGGCGACGGCACGCCTGTGTGGGAAGTTTCCGGCTCTGCGGACAGCACCGCCATGATCCGTTTCGCCACGGGCGGTACGCTGGGAGAGGATATGGTGGAATACGAATATTCCAAGGACGGCGGGGAAACGTGGGTAACAAAAACCCTTCCGGCAGGCGGTACGGAACTGGAGCTCGACGGCGTGATCGTCAAGATCCCGCAAGATCCGAAAGTTACTGTGGAAGCCTACGACCCGGATAAGGCCGTGGCTCGTGACAATGGTTCCATGCTCTTTATCCGCGAAGCGGCCTACTATAATGGCGATGATAACGACCCCGAACCGAAGGTGGACAGCTACGGCTCCAGCGTCATCGCCGCCAAATCCGCACACGGCAGTTTTGACAAGGATGTGCGCATTCGTCTGGATGAGAATGCCTATGCCAATACCGACGGCACGGTGAAGTATTCCTACAGCACGGACAACGGCATCACCTGGCAGACGGCCACGGCCAACACCCACGCGGGCAGCGGCACGGTGCGCCTCAATGTGCCGGGCGGGTATCTGGATGTTACGCCGGGCGGCACCGGCACACTGGAGGCCGGACAGCAGTTTGTGGTGCGCCCGCAGCGCGCCAATCAGGGGCTGGAAATAGCCGAAGGCGAGTTCCTCACCGTGACCAATGCGGGCAAGGATATTTTCGGCGGCCTGTATACGCCTCCGGACGGCAACGGCCCCATTGCCGCCATGAACGGCAGTGCCAAGAACATTTTCGAGACGGTTTCAGAACTTCTGGTGTGGGCGGAAACGGGCGTGCAGTCCGGCAGTCAGGAAGCGCTTGCCAACCTCAAGGCCGCGTCCGAAGGCTTGATGACCAGCCTTGCCGCCGTAGGGGGCAAGGAACAGCGGGCGGAGCTGAACCTGAATATTCTTGAGAACGGCCGCTACGACATGGAGGACCGCATGAGCACCATTGAGGATGCGAATCTGACGGAACTTGTGACCAAGCTTGCCCAGCAGCAGATGGCGTATCAGTCCGTACTCCAGTCTTCCTCCATGATCATGCAGCTCAGCCTCATGAATTATCTGTCGTAATAGAGCCGTTTGACTTTAAGATTATACATAGCCAGGACACGATGTTCTGACCCGTCAGTTTCACGCCTCCGGGAGCAATTTCACTTTGAAATTGCTTTAGAGCAAGATATGAAACATAGCAGCCCGGAGACCGCAAGACGGTTCCTGGGCTGTTTGTTTTTGGAAAGAAAAGTTTTTGAAAGGGGTGAGGGAGAGCGCGAGAG
>JAEXGX010000354.1 GCA_023450535.1 Pseudomonadota bacterium
AACAGCGTCATTTCCAGCGCCGCCGCCAGGT
The DNA here is from genome assembly GCA_023450535.1 of Pseudomonadota bacterium. GTDB lineage: Bacteria > Desulfobacterota > Desulfovibrionia > Desulfovibrionales > Desulfovibrionaceae > Mailhella. The sequence goes on from JAEXGX010000354.1 coordinate 32, forward strand.
TCAGTTGAGTGCAGCCGCTGGTGAAGGTATCCCGGTTGGGCATGCGCACCGAGGCACAGCCGGACACGGCGTAATCCCGTGCGTCTCCGAACTCCACGCCCTTGGCCACGCGCAGGGAAACGATCTCCTCGTCATTGAACACCTTGGGATAGCCCTGCCCGTCCTTGATACTCTCGGACACGGCCCGCAGAAAACGATCCGGCGTTCTGTCATGAATGCGTACGGCCAGCTCCGGGTAGTGGAGCGGACAATCCCGCTTTGACTCCAGAATGAGATAACTGAGTTCATTGACTGCGTCGCGGCCATCCCGCGTCTGCCCGCCGATGGTGACGGCCTCCCAGTGTGCGTAGCCCTCCCCGCATTCGCGGCTGCCCGGGGAAATGGCCAGATCCACAAATTGCGCGATGTTGGCCCACAGGCAGTCAAGCAGCTCCAGCGCCTGTTCGCGGGTCAGAACACCGGATTCCATGTCCCGCCGGAAATAGGGGTACAAATACTGATCCATGCGCCCGTTGGAGACGATGGTTCCGGTACGCTGCTCCAGACGGGAAAAAACCTGGGTGAACCACTGGGCCTGGAGCGCCTCACGGAAGGTCCGGGCCGGATACTCCGGCACCCGCTCGGCAGTGGCGGCGATGTCCAGCAGCTCCGCCCGGCGCACAGGGTCCGCTTCCGCCTCCGCCTTGCGCCGGGCCAGATCGGCATGGCGCTTTGCCCAGAGGACGATAGCGTCACAGGTGCGCAACGCTGCTTCAAGAAACGGCCGCTTGTCCAGAGTGTCGGCGGGACTGTCCGGGTTCAGCGCTTCCATGCGGCGGAGCACATCCGCCCGGATGTCGGCAAAGCCGCGCCGGATGACTTTTTCGTAGTCCGGCACCCATTGCAGGGAAGCCCGCAGCGATGACGTCTCATGCACAATATAGCGGGAAGCGAAGCCCTGGGAGTCGTTATAGACCAGCGGACGCAGCTCCCCGGGAAGAGAACGGTTCAGAGCTTCATGGTAGGTCTTGCCGCTCCAGTAAGGAGCAATTTTTTCCACCACGGTTCTGAGATTTTCCGATGAAATATGGATCGGCGCGGCCACACTCTCCGCCAGCCGGGACAGACTCTCCCCAAGAAAATCTCCGTCCAGCTCGGGATACAAGATGCCGTAACGGCCGGAATCCGTGCCGCAGCGTCCGGCAAGCAGTTGCTGATCATCCACATACACGGTGATATTCGCGGCAATATGCTCCAGCGCCCTGGCCCATCGCAATACCAGAGGCTGGCCTTCCGAGGCGCGCATGGCTTCCGTGAACAGCAGGGCCCGTTCAACGTCAATGAAAGGCGGACGCCCATCAAAGGCATCCAGCAGGGCAAACAAGCGGGGATGCTTCCCCCTTTTGGGATTGTCCTTTCCTGCGGCTTCATCCCGCAGTCTCTGCTCATGGGGACTGAGAAGAATGGAATCCGGCATGGCACTCTCCTTTGCATCATTGTCAAGCAAATAATATGCCAATAATATATATCATATTGAAATATTTTACTATTTTTATCTTATTCTCCTTTAAAAAACCAAAAAACACGTATAAACACAATATATTATCCATTTTATGGATAATATATTGCCTTTTTATCCAAAAACTGGATAGTTCTTTCAGAACTATCCAGAGTGTTGAAAAACCGGGGCTCATCTCTGCTCTCATTATCCGTACGAAGCTTCGCTTCTACGGCTAAAGGTGCCCCGGACACCCTCAACAGTAACAGACTGAAACTATTGGAGGTGCAGGGCGTACTACGCCCTGCCGGGGGGAGTTTGAGGGGGCGAGGAGCCCCCTCAAGGACTTTTTCAGCAACCCCGGCAGTTCTTCCAGAGCTATCCAAAATATAGACAGTCCCTGTCTTTCATAATATCCTGTACAGAATATTCCCACTTCAATATTGAACGGTTCTGAAGGATTCCGTCTTCTTGCAGTTCAAAATCAGGAACAGTTCCACCATAAAAATATTTTCCCCGTCTACGGAGGGTTCGTCCAAACCATGTACAAAAAACATCAGGAGTGGGAACTGGCGGGCCTTCTTGAGGCGCTGGGCGAAACGGTTCCCCATGAGAGCTGGCTGCCCGGCCTGACGGGCTGGCCGGAAGAACTTGTCCGGACTGTACTGCGAGAATTGGCGCGCAAAAAGTTCATCCGACCGGAAAACGGGTGGCTCCGACGCGATCCGTGGCCGGAGCACTTTGTCGCCACTGTCCGTGAAGCCCTGCTGCGTATGAATCCGGACGATGCCGAGCAAGGCATGTTCGCATTTTTCCGCTTCCGGGCACTGAAGCGTCGGCTTGACGCGCTGGAAGTCCTCGTTGAGCTAGGGCGGAAACTGACGGAAAAAGGACGGCGTCTGGAACTGCGCCTGCTCTATCAGCTCTATATGGACGAAATGCTGAACGTCCGTTTGCGTGTGCTTTCCGGCACGGACGCGGATCGGTACTTCGCGCTGTGTCATGACGCCTTTCAGCTAAGTTTGTGCGTATCCGCAGAATGCGGGCGTCTGATCACCGTGTTGTTTCGGGGGCGCAGCCTGGCCATACTGCACGGCAACGGGGCTCAGGCACATCTCCATGCTCTCCTCATCGGCGCCGCCAACTGTCTTGAGCACTCACGGCACAACACCATGCGCTTTCACACCATGATGGAACACGCGCTCACGGCTCTCCAACAAAGCGAGGAATATCTGTTGCAGGGATATGCCCTGCCTGTGGGCACCTACTTTTTTATGCAGGGCAAATTCCGGCGCGCCATTGACACGCTGCTGCAGGAATCCATCAATATCTCGGGCTGGCCGGAAACGCACTCCCGGACGCACTGTTACATTCTGGCCAGCCTGGCGGCATTTTTTCTGGGCGAAAGCGACGAGGCCATTGAAATCCTGCGTCAGGCTCTACGCAACCTCCCCCGCCCCGGATATCCCGGCCTGACACGTATCCTGCGGGCAATGCTCGCCATGATCCACCTTGGCCGCCATGAGGACGATACGGCACTGGAACTGCTGGATGTGGCTATCGGCGGAACGCACAGCCAATGGGATCTGCGCGGCTGGCAGCATCTCATGCACGCCCTGGCCCAGTACCATGCGGCCCGGGGCCGGATTCGCACTGCCGCGCTCATTCTGGGCAAGGGAAGCTCTGTGGCCCGGCGGGAAGGGTACAGCCGCCCCATCTATCTCTTTCCCGCCACGCTGGAACTGCTGGACGCCATACAGTCGGCGGGCCTGCCTCCTGTGCCCGGCTATGAACTCGAAACCGAACTGAATATCTGCGTGACCGGCCCCAATCTGCTACTGCGCGGCGTGGCTCTGCGCATCCGGGGCAATCATCTGCTGAAGGAAGGCAGATCCGACGAGGCACTGACGCATTATGAACAGAGCCTCGCCCTGCTACGCGCCATGCATGCCTATGACGAGGTAGCGAAAACCCGGCTGGCCCTTGCTCTCTATCATCTTGGCCGGAATGATCGCCAAAGCGCGATTTCCTATGCCATCGTCGCCAGCCTGCGCAGCAGCATCACCAACTTTCCCCCAGAAATCGCCGCGCTTCTTCCTCCCCGCCCTCTTCCCAAAGCCGCGCCGGAAACCCGCGCCACCACGGAAATGGAACTGCTCGGCCTTTACCTCGACCCCCTGCGGGACAAAACGTGGAGCGACCTAGACGTTTTCCGCCGCCATCTGGTCACGCTGTCCTGCCGGGTTCTCGGCATGCCGTCGGGCCGCCTGTTTTCATACGACAAGGCGCAGTCCGCTCCGGTGATCGTCGCCCGCCACGGAACCAAACAGGAAGCCTCTGAAACGTCCGATCAGGCCATAGCCCTGTCCCTGGTGGACATTGCTCTTTCCGGCACACCTGTTCTGATCACCCTTCCCCCCGCTCCAGGGCAGAATCAGGACCGTAGCGTCATTTGCATTCCTCTGCCCTGCGGGGAGAAAACCTGCGTTCTCCACCATGATGGCGTTCTGCCGGCCTGGGCCGCCACGTTGCTCAACGAAGCTCTGCTCACGCGCATAGGGCGATGCCTCGGGCGGGAAATGCAGCTCGTGGAGGGCTCGCTTACCGTCGAGAAAAACGCCCCGCTCCGCACCATTGTGCCGGGCAGGATGCCGGACTCGGAGGATATTGTCTTCCAGTGCCGAACTATGCGCGAGTTCATGCGGCGCGCGGATCTGGCCGCCGCCTCCGATGCCGCCGTGCTGCTCACGGGAGAATCCGGCGTGGGCAAGGAACTTGTGGCCAGGCGTATTCATGAGCTCAGCGGCAGAAGCGGCGAATTCGTCCCCGTCAATCTGGCGAGCATTCCCGACGAACTGTTTGAAAACGAATTTCTGGGCCATGAGCGCGGTGCGTTCACCGGCGCGTGGCACCAGAAACGGGGGCTGCTCGAACTGGCTGACAACGGCACCCTGTTTCTGGACGAACTGGCGGAAACGAGCCTTCGCGTTCAGGTTAAACTTCTCCGGCTGCTGCAAGAACGCAGTTTTCTACGGTTAGGGGGAACGCGGGTCATACGTTCAAATTTCCGGCTGGTGGCAGCCACCAACCGGAACCTGGAACAGGCTGTGCGCCGGGGCGCGTTTCGCGAAGACCTCTATTACCGCCTTTGCGTCATTTCCCTGAATATTCCCCCCCTCCGGGAACGCCGTGAGGATATTCCGCTGCTTGTCCAGCATTATCTGCACCGGTTCCGGCGCGCATACGGGCACAGCCCGCTCGCTCTCCTCCCGGAAGACATGGGCAGACTCACCGCTTATGACTGGCCGGGCAATATCCGTGAGCTGCGAAACAGCATGGAACAGTTCGTGGTACTTCAGGGCCTCGGTTCCGTTTTGCCGGAAAACCCGCCTCCGGTTCCAGACTCGCCGCCTTCACCGGCGGCTCCGGAAACTGAACCGCTTTTCCATGCGCCCGATAACGCTGCCCCGTCGAATACGGACTGGCAGACCCTGCTCGGCAGGATAGGGGAACAGGCTTCCCCGCCAACGCTGCTTCAGGTGCAGGATGGTTACGTCAGGACGATTCTGCAAAGATGCGCCGGGCAAATCGACGGCCCGAACGGCGCGGCGGAACTACTCAATATCAGCCGCTCTTCCCTGTACGCAAAAAGGAAGAGTCTCACAGCGTTTCCGGAGCAAATATCCTGAAGCGGAAAAGGGCCGCCTTTCACTCCTTCCCATCCCGAATCTCCCACAGAAAATCCATGAATGCCACCGCCTGCCGGGACGGCATCCGATGCCGCCGGGTGATCAGATGAAATTTGCGAACCGGGCAATATGCACTCAGGTCATAGACGCGCAGCCCGTCTTCCGGCGAAATCACAAAGTCATCCATTACGGCCACGCCAAGCCCCCGCGCTACCAGAGCCTTGGCCAACATCACATTGTCCACCACATGAGCCACGTTCAGCCGGATGTTCCTGGCCTCCAGAGCGGGAGCGAGGTGCGGGATGACCGTGCCGTCCCGCGCAAGAGCCACAAAGGGCACATCAGCCAGTTCTTCCAGCGCGGGCGAATCGCTTAGCCGCAGTTCATGGACGTGCGGAGCCACAAGAACCAATTTTGCCCCGAACAATTCCCCGGCCTGCGCGCCGCGTGGAAGGGAGGCACCGGAAAAAATGGCGCAGTCGGCACTGCCATTCATGATCTGCTCGCACATGGCGCTGAATCCGCGTACCTCAATCCGCATCCCCACCCGGGGGCAGCGCCGGGCGAAAGCTTCCAGGCGGGGCGGCAGGTAATGCAACGCCACGGCCAGTGTGGTGACCATCGTAACTTCCCCGCTGACAGATTCGTCTTCCGGGGCGAGCTCATGCCGCAGTTCTCGCAACAGGCCGAAGATGTTGTCCGCCTTTTCCAGAACTGTCCGCCCGGCTTCCGTCAATTGCAGAGTGTTGCCCTTTTTTTGGAACAGCCGGACGCCAAGCTCTTCTTCCAATTGCCGGATTTGATAACTAATCGCTGGCTGACGACAGCCCAGCTCCCGGGCCGCACCGGAAAGGCTCCCCACTCTGGCCGTCAGGCAAAACCCCTTCAGCCATTGCAGCATCCCTCCGCTGAGTTCTTTCCGTATCGATTGCGGCATTCGTTCCCCCTCCTCTGACTTTCCTCACAGATACAGCAGCCATGAAAACTTTTTATATCCATAGAAAAAATTTTTATACTAATTTCTATTTGACAATTTTTTTTATAGATGCTTCCGTCAAAATCGTCAAAGCGCTTTTCCGAAAATTTCAACCCATTCAGCGGGGAAATATCATGAACAAAGTTCTTCTCATCGACCCGAAGGACAATGTTGTCACCGCTCTGGAACCCGTCACGAAAGGGGAACGCTGCACAGCGTTCACGGAGGGGGGAGAGGAAAACTTCACTACCCTCCAGAATATTCCCATGGGCCACAAGCTGGCCGTCCGAGCCATCCCCAAAGGGACGCCCGTGCGCAAGTACGGTTCCGCCATCGGCGACGCCACAGCGGACATCGCCGCCGGGGAGCACGTTCACAGCCACAACCTTTCCGGCTACCGCGGCAGAGAATAACGCGTCCAGACTGATGCCAAAACCCGCTTCGTGGAGTTTTGCGCCGCCCAAGCCGCAAAGCAGCTTGACGGAAAAATATAACAAATCAGTCGGTTATGGATAAAAACTATAGAGGCAAGCCGCGACCTGCTCGCAATTTTCGGGGCTGCTGAACAATATCAGCAGCCCTGTCAATCCTGTATTTCGGAGCACATACATGACATTCGCACAGGAATTCCGGGGCTATCGCCGCCCCGACGGTCAGGTCGGCATCCGCAACCGCCTGGCGGTCATTGCCGCTATGGACAACGTCAACCCCGTGGCGCGGCGCATAGCCTCCCTCGTGCACGGAGCGGTGGCCATCACGGTTCCTTTCGGGCGCGGACAGACGGGCCTGGACAAGGCCCGTCACGACGGCGCTCTGGCTGGTATGGGGAGCAACCCCAACTTCGGCGCTGTGCTTGTCGTCAGCCTGGAGCCCCGTTCGGCCCTGGCCCTGGCCGAAGCGGTCGCCGCATCCGGCAAACCCGTGGAGTGGTTGGCCGTTCAGCCTTGCGGCGGAACGCTGAAGGCCACGGAACAGGGCGTGCGCCTCGCCGCCAGACTTCTGGGCAAGGCCAGCGCGCAAACGCGTGAACCGATCCCTCTCTCGGAACTGGTGATAGGGGCGGAATGCGGGGGGTCGGACACCACCTCGGGCATCACCGCCAACCCTTTGCTCGGCATGCTGGGGGACTACATGGTGGACGCAGGGGCTACCTGGATTCTCAGCGAAACGGAAGAAGTAGTCGGCGCGGAGCACTCTCTCATTGAACGGGCGGCAAGCCCCGAAGTGGCTGCCCGCATGAAAATGGTAGTACGGAGGATGGAGGATCAGGCCCTCTACCAAGGTACCCGGGTCTGGCCCATGAGCGATGACAATATTGCGGGTGGGCTCACCACGCTGGAGGAAAAGGCCCTGGGCAATGTGCGCAAGGGGGGAACCCGTCCCCTGCGTGAAGTTCTGGAATACGGCGAGCGCCCCACGAAAAAAGGGCTGGTTTTTCTCGACGCACCCGCGCCCGGCACGGAAAACATCACCGCTCTGTCGATCAGCGGCGCACAGATGATCCTGTTTACCACGGGGGTGGGAAATCCTGTGGGCAGCCCTGTCTCCCCCACTGTCAAAATCACCGGCAACCCTTCCACCGCAAAAACCTTTGTCGACAATATCGATGTCGATCTCGGGGGAGTCATTTCCAACGAATACAGTATGGAGGAAGGCGTGGAGAAACTTGGCTCCTTCATGATGGAAGTCGCTTCAGGCCGCATGACGCAAAGCGAGATACTGGGCGATCTGGAAATCGTGGTCAGCCCCGTGGATGTGAGTTTTCTCACCCATTATCACCCGGAATGAAGTCCGCCGCCCCGCACTGTCCGCCGCGATTGACAGCAGCCGTGTCCAGCGTGTACGTTAGATTTGTCAGGTGTCCTTGCAGGACTTGATAGGGAATCCCGTGCAAAACGGGAGCGGACCCGCCGCCGTAAACCCCACCTCTTTCTGAGGAGAAAACGGTTCCCCCAGTGTGCCACTGGAGCTTTGCTCCGGGAAGGCCGGGAACCGCGGGGCAAGCCGGAAGACCTGCCTGACAAGGAACGTCCCGCACACGCGGGCGCCCCTCCGGCACGGGATCATTGTCGGCAGGTATTAGGGAGCAAAATACGGAAGCTCCATGATCGTGCGATCATGGAGCTTTTTTTATACCCTCCCCTGCGTTGAAACATGATCCGAACCCCGGCGGCGGCCGCAGACCCCGGAGCGCGGCGCCGCTTTTTCCACATTTCGCGGCCCGGCGCGACAACATGGGAGTTCGCATGCGTAACCATTTCTTCCTCAAACGCGGCCTGGGCATAGGCCTTGCCCTGCTGCTCGCCCTGACCCTTCTCCTGCCTTCCGCTTTTGCGGACCAGGGCAAGAAAGGCATCCTGCTGGTAGCATTCGGCACCAGCGAAGAAAAGGCTCTGCCTGCCTACGAAGGCATAGAAGCGGCCTTCCGCCCCGCGCTTGAACAGGGCGAGCCGCTGATCTGGGCGTATACCTCCAACATCATCCGCACCAAACTCGGCAAGCAAGGCAAGAAAGTCTATTCCGTGGACGAGGCGCTGGACGCTCTGGCCGATCAGGGTGTGACGGATCTGTCCGTGCAGTCTCTGCACATCATGGCGGGCGAAGAATTCACCAAACTCGATCGCCTGCTCCAGAGCAACGTGCTCAAGCATCCCGGACGCTTTAAGACCATGAAGCTGGGC
>JAEXGX010000359.1 GCA_023450535.1 Pseudomonadota bacterium
CGTCCGCGCCGCAGGCGATGAGCTGGGCCATGTGCATGGGTTCCCACGCGTCGTCGTTTTCGGAAATGATGCCGCACAGATGGCGCTTGCCCTCGCGGATGAGATAATTGTGCAGGGCCGAGGCGGCAAGCAGGGAGGGGATGGGGAGCTGCCTGTCTTTTCCGCTTCTGGCGTCACTGAGGATCAGCAGCGTCGCGCCTTGCTCAAGAGCCTGTTCAGCAGCGCGGAACAGGGCTTCCAGCCCGTTGCGCAATGCCTCCCCCACGCGGTCAGCGTCGGAGGGAAGATGCCATACCGCATCAAGCCGGATTGGATGCAGCTTGTCATGCCTTGCCAGAAGCAGGCGGCGCATATCCTCACGCTGGAGGAAGGGATGGGGCAGACGCAGGCGGAACAGGGGGGCCGGTTCGCGGGCGAGGAGATTGCCTTCCGGGCCTACATAACTCATGAGCGACATGGAAAGCTCTTCGCGCAGAGGGTCGACGGGCGGATTGGTCACCTGTGCGAAACGTTGGCGGAAATAGTCGAAGAAAGGCCGGGGTGCGTCGTCCAGCGCGGCGAGCGGCTCGTCGTTGCCGGTAGAGAGAACGGGTTCCTGCCCTTTGAGCGCCATGTGGCGCATCGCATCCGGATCGCGCCGGGCACGCGCCCGGACGCGGGGGCGGGGAGCTTCCTCGCAGGCCGCCGCGTGATCTCCGATCGATTCAGCGGGGAAAAGCTCCGTGGCGTTCAGGCTGGTCTGCATCTGCCAGCGGCGGTAGGGATATTCGCGTACCACTTGGCCCTTGAGTTCGGCGTCGGTGATCAGGCGATGCTGGACAAGGTCGGCCATGAACATGCGGCGCGCGCCGAGCTGGTTTCGCTGTGTGCTGGAGGTTGAGTCCTTTTCCTGTACGAGGTTCACGCCGCTTTCCGAGGCGAAGACCAGCAGGCCCTCGCGGCTGAGGCTGTAGCGGCCGGGACGCAGGGCGTTGCGGTCGAGCATGGCGCCTACGCGGCGGAAGCCGTCGGTGAACACCAGGGCGGAGGGGCCGTCCCAGGCTTCCATCATGGCCGCGTGCCAGTCGTAGAACGCGCGTTTGTTGTCGCCCATCACAAAGGATCGGCCGAAGGGTTCCGGCAGAAGCATCATAAGGGAATGGGGAAGAGCTCTTCCTCCGCGTGTGAGCAGCTCCAGAACGTTGTCGAGGGCTGAGGAGTCGCTTCCGTCTTCTTCAATTACAGGTTTGAGTTCGTCCGGGCTGCCGAACAGCGGAGAAGACAGGGCGGCCTCCCTGATTTTCATGTGCGCAAGGTTGCTTTGCAGGGTGTTGATTTCACCGTTGTGCGCCAACATGCGGAAAGGCTGGGCCAGCCGCCAGCGCGGCATGGTGTTGGTGCTGAAACGCTCGTGGAAGACGGCAAAAGACGCGGAGAAATGGGAATCGGCGAGATCCGGATAAAACTCTGCCAGTTTTCCGCCGGTGAGCATGGCCTTGTACACCACACTGCGGGAAGACAGGCTGGCAACGTAAAAGTCCTCCAGTTCTGGAATTTCCCGCGCAGCCCGTTCCATGCATTTACGGGCGAGATACAGACGGCGTTCCAGTTCATCGCCGGGTTCGGCCAGTGGTGAAACCACAGCGGGAAGCGCGGAACTTTCCCCGCCGGAAGCGCTTTCTTCCTTCTGGATGCAGTTGGTCCGGATGTTTCCGGCTCCGGATGTTTCCGCGCGGGGCAGAACGAGAACCTGCGCGATGCGCGGCATCTGCGAGCGGGCATGCGGGCCCAGCGCGTCGGGGCGGACGGGGACGTCGCGTCCGTCTGCCAGCTCCAGCCCTTGCGCGGCCAGGCTTTCCTTCACGATGTCCATAGCCTTTTTCCCCGCCGTCGCGTCACGGGGCAGAAAAAGCTGTCCGAACCCAAAGACCGGGGGCAGGGTCCAGAAGCGGCTCAGGAAATCAAGCGGAAGGGGAAGAAGCAGACCCGCTCCGTCGCCTTCACCCCGTCCGGAGGCAAGGCCGCCGCGATGGGCGAGGCTGGCCATAGCGGAAAGAGCATTCTCAACAATCTGGTGGGAGGGGCGTCCATTAAGGTGGGCGACAAAGCCAACGCCACAGGCATCGTGTTCACGGTTGGGATTATCGAGGCTGATGTACGGTCGTGTCGTCATGAAAACCACCGATCATGTTTGCGGACCATGAAGATGGCGCGTGTTGAAGGGAAAGGGATGGCCTGCCCGGCGCGTGCGCACCGGATTTCGGACAGAGGGGTGGCCCGCCCCGGTTTTTCATTGGGGGAGGAAGGACGGAAAACCGGAGGCAGACCAAAGCTGGTATTAATGTGTCCAGAGCAGTTCCGCGTACTTGGGCAGGGGCCAGGCCGCGTCGTCGGTCATGCCTTCCAGTGCGTCGCAGTGTTCGCGGCAGCGAAGCATGAGCGGCAGTATACTATCGCGGGCGGCGCGGGCGCGGGCCGGCGCGCCTTCAATACCCGCCAGATGTTCGCGGGCGGTGCGCAGTTCATCCAGTGTGGTCATCAGCGCTGTGTTGTGGGCACGGAAGGCCGCGTAGTGCTTTTCTTCCGGGCTGTTCGTCGTCCCCGCTACAGAACCTTCCACCGCCCGGATTTCCGCCACCAGACGGGCGGCCCTGCCCTGGGCGCGCAGTGTCACAGGCAGCACGATTTCGCGTAGCATGCGTTCCTGCACCGAGGCTTCGATGCCGATGGTCAGAGCATAGTTTTCCTGAAGAATTTCCTGGCGGGCCAGGATTTCCGGTTCGGAAAGCACCTTGTTGCGCAGGAATACTTCCATGACGCCGGGGTCGTCATAGTGTTCCAACGCGGCCACGGTATCCTTCAGGTTGGGCAGGCCGCGCCGGGTGGCCTCTTCCGGCCATCCGGCGGAATAGCCGTTGCCGTTGAAGACCACGGGCATATGTTCGCGGAACAGACGGGGCAGAAGTTCCCGCAGGGCGTCGTTCAGTTCTTTCCCTCCTTCCACGGCGGCTTCCAGCTCGGTGGCGATATCGTCCAGGGCGCAGGCCACGGCGCTGTTCAGGGCGATATTGGCCGGAGCAATGGACTGGGAGGAACCCACGGCCCGGAACTCGAATTTGTTGCCGGTGAAGGCGAAGGGGCTGGTACGGTTGCGGTCCGAGTAGTCGCGCGGCAGGGGTGGCAGGGTGGAAACGCCGATTTCCATGGGCGCGGCCTTGGTGTGCGCGGGCTGCTCCCCGGTGATGCTCAGCAGGGTTTCTTCCAGCAGATCGCCGAGGTACACGGAGATAATCGCAGGCGGGGCCTCGTTGGCGCCGAGGCGGTGGTCGTTGCCCGCTCCAATGGTACCAAGACGCAGGGCCATAGCGTGTTTGTGCACAGCGCGCAGCACGGCGGCGAGAAAGACCAGGAACTGGGCATTGGTGCGCGGAGTGTCGCCGGGATCAAGCAGGTTCTCGCCATCGGAGGAGCACAGGGACCAGTTATTGTGTTTGCCACTGCCGTTCACGCCCGCAAAGGGTTTTTCGTGCAGCAGGCAGATGAAGTCATGATCAGGAGCCACATGGCGCAGCATGTTCATCATAAGCATGTTGTGGTCGGTTGCGATGTTGACTTCCTCATACAGGGGCGCCATTTCAAACTGGCCGGGCGCCACTTCGTTGTGACGGGTACGTACCGGAATGCCCAGAGCGATAAGGCGGTTTTCCACATCTTGCATGAAAGCCATGACGCGCTTGGGCACCGCGCCGAAATAGTGATCTTCCATTTCCTGCCCCTTGGGCGAGGGCAGACCGCTCAGGGTCGTCCCGGTCATGAGCAGGTCGGGCCGCAGCGCGGCAAGGCGGCGATCCACAAGAAAGTATTCCTGTTCTGCGCCGACCATGGGGCTGACATGGGTTGCGGTAGTGTTGCCAAATAGGCGCAGTACGCGCAGAGCTTGTCGGGAAACGGCCTCAATAGAGCGCAACAGAGGTGTCTTGCGGTCCAGGGATTCGCCGGACCAGGAATAGAAGATAGTGGGAATATGCAGGGTATTGCCGCCCTTGCCGGGCAGGATGAATACCGGCACGGTGGGATCCCAGGCTGTATAGCCGCGCGCCTCGAAGGTGGAACGGATGCCGCCGGAAGGAAAGGAAGAGGCGTCGGGCTCGCCACATACCAGCATCTTGCCGGAAAATTCCTGAATGGCGTGTCCGTCTCCGGTGGGGGCAAGGAAGGCATCGTGCTTTTCCGCCGTGACGCCGGTCATGGGCTGGAACCAGTGGGTGTAGTGCGTCGCTCCGCGTTCCAGCGCCCAGTCGCGAATGGCGCTGGCCACGACATCGGCGATGTCCGCAGGCATGGGAGCGCGGCAGCGGATGGTCTTTTCCATCTTTTTGTACACCTCACGCGGCAGGCGTTCGCGCATGGCGTGCAGATTGAACACGTCACGGCCGAACAGGTTCTGCATGTCCACGACGGGCCGCAACGGGGTCGGGCCGGACGCTTCTTCTGGTGTGCTGGCGGAAAGAATATCGCGAATGGCTTCCTGACGCGGTGAACTCATGGTTTTCTCCTCAAGTGATGGCATTTGCCCGCCTTGTTCACGGACATGACGCATCTGCTTGAGCAAGAAAGATGCCAAGAGGAATAGTAGATTCTGACGTTAAATAAAAAATATTTTATTTCAGTGTATTATGATTATTTTTTCGGGGATGGCACAAACGTGGAGCAAAAATAAAATCTACGTTTATGTAGATTTTATGGAAAAAAAACATGCCAGAAAGCCGGGATTTGGCAAACAGGAAGGGGAATTAATGAAACTACATTTTTGTTGGAAAAAATATCAAGTAAGAGCATTTCTCTACAAAAAGGTTGATTTTACTTTGGCCGGGCCGTTTTCCGGCGAAACTCCTTGTAGGTAATGCCGTATTTCTTCATGCGCAGGGCCATGATCCGGTCGGTCAGCTCCAGCTCGCGGGCGGCTTTGCCCATATTACCCCCATAGCGGCGTAGTGCCTCAAGAATACAACCCTTTTCCAGTTCGTCCAGACGGGGCTGAAGCGGGCCGATGATACGGTTCTGCGCCCGCCGAGCGCCGGGAGCGGAAACGGGGCAGTCCTTGCTGTGCAGTTCCGAGGGCAGGTGTTGGGGCAGTATGACGCCTTCTTCTCCGGCCAGCAACACAGCCCGCTCCATGATGTTTTCCAGTTCACGGATATTGCCGGGCCATTCGTAGCGCTGAAGCATGTCCGCCGCACTGAGGGAAAGGCTCATTTCCGTCCGCCCTCCCGCCGCCGCAAACTTTTTCATGAAGTGGTCCGTCAGAAGGGCAATGTCGCCGCTACGTTCACGCAGTGGGGGCAGTTCAATGGGAAAGACGTTCAGGCGATAGTAGAGATCGCCCCGGAACGTCCCCTGGCGGACCATGTCTTCCAGAGGGCGGTTGGTGGCAGTAATCAGGCGCACATCCGCATGGCGGGGTTCGGTGCTGCCCAGCCGCTCGTAGCTACGCTCCTGAATGACGCGCAACAGCTTTACCTGGGTAAGCTGGGGCAGGTCGCCCACTTCATCCAGAAACAGCGTGCCGCCCTCGGCCTGTTCAAAGCGGCCCTTGTACAGCCCTTGCGCTCCGGTGAACGCACCACGCTCGTGGCCGAATAGCTCGTTTTCCACCAGCGTTTCAGGCAAGGCCGCGCAGTTTAGGGTAATAAAGGGCTTGCCCGCGCGGGGACTGGCCGCGTGAATGGCCAGGGCCGCCAGTTCCTTGCCCGTGCCGCTTTCCCCTCGCAGTAGCACCGTGGCGAAGGAGTGAGCCACCTGCTCAATGCGGGCGTAGACCTGTTGCATG
>JAEXGX010000384.1 GCA_023450535.1 Pseudomonadota bacterium
TTACCTGACGGCAAATCCGGCGGGTTTCTCTGGCCGTCTTCCAGGCGGCAATATCCAGGCAGGCCTGAAACCCGCCTGCCCGGGCAGCAGGCTGAAGCTCCTCCCGGCCAGCCTTTCCAGCGAAAAAAAATCCATGCAAGGGGTTCTTTCCCATGCCCTCTCCCTCCAACTCCCGGAGAATTACAATTTCAAAGCAATACCACTTTGAAATGCTCTAAAAGAGCGTTATTCAAGACCCGGATTTTCCTGGCCGATATAAAAATAGAATCTGGCGCGCGCGCCGTGGTATTCGGCCTGAGCCTGACTGGCGTCGTTTTCCGCCTGGGTAAGCTTGAGCTGTGCGTCCAGCAGTTCCGTAATGGTGCCGGTATTGGTCATGTAACGCTTGCTGGCCATGGCGTAACTTTCACGCGCGGCGTTCACGCCGGTACGCGCGGCGACAACCAGTTCTTCAGCGGACTGGATATCCAGCAGAGCGCGGATAACGTCGGCACGCGCGCCGGACATGGAATTTTCATATTCCTTTTGCAGCGCCTGGGCCCGCTTGCGCTCGGCCAGCGTGGAAAACGTGGAGTTACCCCCGGAAAAAAGCTCCCAGGAAAAACTCAGACCCACCGACCAATACTTGCGGTCGTAGTCCGTGTAACGGCTACCGCTGTACCGTTTCTCGCTGGTCATATTGTCGTAGGTGGCGTCCACCTGCGGCAAAAATCTGCCCATGGACACATGCATGTCCTTACAGGCCGCTTCCACCGACTTTCTCGCCACCAGCAAATCCGGCCTTTTCAGAACGGCATTCTCAATGGCCTCTTCTTCCGAAATTTTCACCTTTCCATGAAAATCATTGAGTTTCCCCACGTAGCGCACGTGCTGATCCGGTGAAAAACCCAGGTATCTGTTAAGCTGCACTTCCGCATTGCGGATATCATTGCGCACGCGGATAAGCTGCTGCTGCGCGCGGGAAAGTTCGGTTTTGTTCTGCAATATGTTGACATAAGGAGCCATGCCGACCCTGACGAATTCCTCGGCGGCCTTGAGCTGCATATGGATACGCGCCACAGCTTCTTCCGCGCTTTTAAGCTCTTCGCGGCACTTGAGCAGCTGCAAAAACTGCAATTGCACGTTGCAGCCAAGCTCCAGACGGGCATGCCGGTGGCGCGCTTCTTCCATCTCCACATTCAGCCGGGCCTTTTGCAGATTGTTCAGATGCGCGAAACCGGCAAAGAGAGACAACGAGGTCCGTACCCCCCAGGAACGGTTCCGGCTCGAATATTCATCACTGCTGTAAGCCGTGCTTTCCGTATCGTTCTGGAGCCTGTTGGCATTGGCCACCAGGGAAACGCGAGGCCAGAAATAGCTTTGCGCCACTCCCACGTTTTTTCGGGCCTGGTCGAGCATCAGAACCTTCGATTCCACGTCCGGGTTGACCTTCATCGCGTACTCAACGGCCTGTTTCATGGTGAAAGATTCGGCCCCCCGCGCCGCTGACCATGGACTGGCCAACAGGGCTACCCCTAAACATGCCGCAAAGCATGGAGGAAAACATCCCGGAAGAAGCGACGAGAGCGAACGGAAAAAAATCATCATGAAACATTTCCTTTCAGGTGGTAACACATAGAACTTTCTGGCGTATTTCCCGGTTTTCGGCATGGCATTTTTTCAGGGACGACTTTTTTCCGGCACCAGACTCCGGCCTTGAAATTCGGACACACGCTCGGGCAGGTGTTCGGGCATTCGGGAAGAAAAACTGCGTACCCGCTCGACAACCAGACCATTCCCGTCGAGCATGACCTCGACATCCACAAAGAGCGGCGTGTCTGTGGGCAGAGCTTCCAGCACCGCCCCCCGCACGGGGCTGAATACCCGCCCCGTGGCGCTGTCCGTCAGGCTTGCCCGGCCTGCATGTGTACCCTGCTCCAACCTTCCCATGAGGATGAAAGAACGGGCGCTCCAGAGAACTTTTTTCAGCGTCACACTCCACAAAGGCCGGCCGGACACAAACGAAAGATCTCCGTAAAGGTTTCCCCCTCCCCCGATATTAAAGAGCAGTGACAGGCCGTGGCGGTTGATCAACTGTAACAACGCTCCGTTTTCCACCTGCTTCCAGTTGCCGGCAAAATCCTGCGCGGTCCCGGCCTTGCCCTGCCGGGTGAAGCTGTGGCGCAGTACAAAAAAATGATCGTCCAGCAAACGCAGTTCTACCTGAATTTCCCCGTCCCCTTCCCGCGCGGAACCGACATAGAGGCTGCCGGGTTCCAGCACTGCGGGGCAGGAAGGCACGGCTCGAGCCATGCCGCAAAGTACCGCGAAAAACAGCACAAGACTTATGACGAGACCTGGGCGGCGCATGGTTCACTCTCTCAACGCTCTGTCCCAGTTCTTGAGCAGGGGTTCCAGCATGTAATACAATACAGTCCGCTTCTTGGTGGTGATAAAAACCGTGGCAGGCATGCCCGGTGAAAGGTACAGTTGTTCCTTTTCCAGGCTCTTTGGATCAATCTCCACATAGCAGAGGTAATAGGGCATAGTTCCCGCGTTGGTGCGTTCTTCCAGCCGGTCCGCCGAAATATACGTAACAGTGGCCGCGATATGGGGCACAAGGCGCGTGTCAAAAGCGTCAAGCTGCACCATGGCGTCCTGCCCGATATGGACCTCGGTAATCTTGTTCACCGGAACCTGAATTTCGACAATCAGCGGATTGTTTTCCGGCACGATATCCATAAGCGGCTCCCCAGGCCGAACCACTCCACCCTTGGAATGTACCTTGAGATCCACTACCCGTCCCGCTACCGGAGCTACCACCTGAAGGCGTCTCTTGGCGTCCAGCAGCGGGCGGATACGCTCGCGCGTCTGGATAATTTCATTCTGCAAGGCATTGATTTCAGCGCTGGCCTGCTCCACAAAGCGATTTTTGGCATCTTCAATGCGCAGGTGCAGTTCCGCACTCCGCTGTTTGGCTTCCGCCACGGACTGCCTCATACTGCCCCGGCTGCCCTCATGTCCGGCCAAGGTACGTTCCAGCTCAAGAATCTGCGATTTCTCGATGTAACGCTCCTCAAAAAGCTGCCGTTTGGCCTTGAGCTCTTCCTGAAGCGTGCCGATAATTTTCGTTTCCGCCCGTATCTGATCCTCAAATCCCGCAACTTGCGCACTTACCTGAGCCAACTGGGATTCCAGCAAGGAAATCTGCCCCCGCAAAGCTTCACTCCGTGCCTGGAAGTTTCTGTACTCGTTTTCCAGCACATCCTCGCAATGGGCCTGCCCCGCCATGTCTTGCAGCTCTTTCGGCCACACAAGTTCTTTCCGCAGATTTTTCTCGGCGGAGGCGCGCAATTGCGCGGCAAGCTGGGTTACAAGCTGCTTCTGGAGCAGACTCGCGGAGGCGTCCACCTGCACGGATTCCAGTACAACGAGCGGCTGGCCCTCTTTGACCTCCTGCCCCTCACGCACCAGAATGGCGTCGACAATGCCGCCTTCAAGATGCTGCACGGTTTTGCGCTCGGTCTCGATCTTTATTTTGCCGGGCGCTACCACAGCCCCGGTGATCTCTCCCCATACAGCCCACAGCCCGAGCCCGCCGAAAAAGAGCAGGATGATCAGCAAACCCTGCCGGATGATGCGGCTGGGGTCTTCGACATCCTCGTTTGCCTTGTGCGGCGAGGTTTCGCGCACAGGCCTCGTGGCGGTGCTTTCAATAGCGGCGGAAGGCTTGTCCAGTTCACGCATGGGCGGCCTCCCCGGCGGGCATGTCGCCCTGTTCATCGTCTCCCGGCCCCTTTGCATCCGGCCGGGAATCTGACTCCAGAGCGCCGTTACGATTTTTCTCCAACGCTTCCCGCATGATCTGGGCGCGGGCGGCCTGTTCGCGCTGCTTCTGCATTTCCGCCAGCTTGTTCAATACATCCTGGCGCTTGCCGCTCATACCGATCTGCCCGTCCTGCATGACCATGATATTATCTACAAGGGAAAGAATATTGGGCTTGTGCGTCACCAGCACTACGGTCGACCCCAATTGCTTGAGGTTGATGATGGCTTGCAGAAGTGTGGCTTCGCCCTCTTCATCCAGGTTGGAATTAGGTTCATCCAGCACAATGATTTTCGGGTCGCTGTACAGGGCACGGGCCAGTCCGATGCGCTGGCGCTGGCCGCCGGACAGGGCCGCGCCGAACTCGCCTATTTGCGTATCGTACCCCTTGGGCAGGGCAAGGATCATATGATGGACCCCGGCCAGTTGGGCGGCCCGGATCACTTTTTGAGAATCAACAGCTCCAAGGCGGGCGATATTTTCCGCCACAGAGCCGGAAAACAGCTCCACATCCTGTGGCAGGTAACCGATATGCGGGCCCAGGCGCTCGGAATCCCAGGAAGCTATGTCCGCCCGATCAATGCGTACCTTGCCGGACAGCGGTGTCCAGATATTGAGCAACAGCTTGCACAGGGTGGATTTTCCCGCTGCGCTGGGGCCGATAATCGCCAGAGACTGCCCGGCAGGCAAGCGGAAAGAGACATTCTTTATGATCTGGCGCTCGCCCGCCGCGAAGTATAAACCTTCCACTGTAAGCTCCCCTGCGGGATCGGGCAGTTCCATAGCCGGCCCCCGGGCCGGAGCGTTGAGTAGTGCATCAAGGCGTTTGTAGGCTTCCCGTGCTTCCAGAGACTGCTTGTAGGTAGCCATTGCCTGATCAATGGGAGCCAGAGCGCGCCCCATGACAATGGAAGCGGCGATCATGATCCCGGCTGTGGATTGGTGCGTTACCGTGAGGTATGCGCCTACCGCGTAAATGGCGACCTGAAGCCCCACCCGGAGGGACTTGCTCACAGCGTGGATCAGCCCCGCACTGCGGCTTGCCCTGGTTTGCAGACGTATGACCAAATCGTTCATTTTGCGCCAGCGGGCGCTTATGTTGCCCACCATGCCCATAGATCGCACAATACTGGCATTACGCGCCGCCGCGCCGGTAAAGCCGGAAGCATGCGCGTTGATGCGTGTGGCGTTTTCAAGACGTCTTCGGGTCAGCCTTTCGGTAGCGAAACCGAGGATGAATACCAGAATCCCCCCGATCACGGCCACCATGCCCAGCATGGGGTGCAACACGAAAATAAGGATAAAGTACAGGGGCATCCACGGCACGTCGAAAAAGGCGAATACCGCGTTGCCCCCCAGAAAATTGCGCAAGGTCTGCACGTCGCGCAGGCTGCCCCGGTTTTCCTGCTGCACTCCCCCCATTGGTGAAGCGGCGTTAAGCAGGTTCTGCCTGAGCACGGTTTCACCCAGCAGGTGGTCGAATTCAATCCCCGCCCGCACCAACAAACGTGAACGTATCCACTCCAGAAGCGCCATGACCACAAGGCAAATCACAGCGGCAAGCGTGATGACGGCAAGCGTGGACAGGCTGAAACTCGTCAACACCTTGTCATATACTTGCAGCATGTAAATGGAAAATGTCAGCTGCAGGATATTGACGAATAAACTGAAAAAAAAGGCGTAGCCGAAGAAACGTCGGCACACGCGCAAAAAATCTTGCATAAAAAAACGCTTCCGGTTTGGCGCGACAACGACTCGTGCGCAAGGCGCACGCCATAAAACGCGCCTTGCCTTCCCTCAGGCACGGCACGCCATTATGGCGCGAGGTTCGATTCGCGCTGAAATTAAAACGGATAAAGAGAGCAAGGATGAATCCCGTCTTGCTCGCCTCCATGAGCAATTCCAAAGTGGAATTGCTCTGGGGCAGATTAACCTTGAAATGCTGCACATTTCAAAGCTTGAGACACGCCTGCTTCACAGCTTAACAGCGCAAATAAATTGCGCTTACTGCCCGTGGCGCAAGGCTGCTCACGCAGCCTTGTTATCGTATTTCTAAAGTTGAAATGCTCTAGCGATCCGTTTTTTATAGGATTGCACAAACACCAAGAGGTCGTCAAGCGTATAGCTTACGACCTAACACCTCTGAAAAACAGAGCGTAGCGCTCAAGCGCATTTTCCGGCCCGTTGCAGGCCACTTCACTCACCGGAGCATGAGGGAATGCCCGGCTCCAACATAATTCACCAAATCAACAGAATAAAAACTTCTATACTTTTCTCTTCGCCAGATTATGCTTACTTGCAAAAAGAGAAAAAGCCTCACTCTTGCGGCCAAACCGAAAAAAAACCGCAACTTTTAGAGGAATAAGGCCCCTAAGGCATATTTTGGGTACACTTCATTGAGACAATGTCAATGACGTTTACCTTTTACACCTGCCTCTTGAGGCTTGTCAACTCGATTGGCTGCGATTGAACGAAATTTCCCTTCCTGAGAGGCCGAAACGGTTTGAGAAATCAAGCCGTTCCACATTTCGGCGTGACGCGCACGTAAACTCCGATAGATGGTTTGCCGTGAAACGCCGAATTCTCGCGCCAAATGAATAACACTTTCCTTATTTTCCACTCTTCCCAGGATCTCACGAACTTGCTCATCCGAAAGCGCTGCTTTGCGGCCCTTATATTTGCCCTTTGTTTTAGCTATGGCAATGCCTTCCCGCTGGCGCTCGCGTATGAAAGCCCGTTCAAATTCAGCCACAGCTCCGATAATATGTAAGTGAAGTTTTTGAAAAGGTGAAGCATCGTCATTAAATATTAATTTTTCTTTATGAAATTGTACTGTTACGCCTCTTTCAGCCATTTCTTCCAATACGCGCAGCAAGTCCTGCAGATTTCTTGTCAGGCGATCAATGCTGTGAACATGCAGGATGTCACCCTTCTGAAGGCTGGAAAGACATTTTTGTAGTTCCGGACGATTTGTATCCTTGCCGCTGACGGCATCCTTGTACACCTTGTCAAGCCGCACACCTTCGAGCTGACGATCCATATGCTGCTCATATGTACTGACTCTTACATACCCAATATCCATTATTACACCCTTTTCATCGCTTGTAGCTAACTCTAAAAAAAATGATACAGAGTATTTCAATGTAATTCGCATACTTTTTTATATATACATTTGTACCGACATTTCAACATATATGCAATGTGCATTGATGAGCCCTCCGATTGTCCGCTCTCTGGGGTATTTGTTCCAATAGGGTGTACCTCAACTTTACATAACTAGAAAAACAGGATTCCCGGCATATGTGCAAGAAATGCCGAGAAGGGTGCTAACACGTCGAATGCAAATAAAATTATTCTTGGCAATACAGTCCGGGTATCCTGAAAACTGCATTGAACGCCCACACGGGCGTTTAAGGGGACATGTTCCCCATTACGGGTGGGCCTTAGCCCCGGTTTGCAACTGACGCGGCAAGGGTACCACCAGGACCAGGGTCCGCCCCTCTACGAGCCCGTTCGTGGAAAAGGGGAATCTGTCCGACGCGTCCGCCTCCGGCATAGGGCCGAAAGCGGAACATGTTTCACCTTTTGTTATCCTCCGGAGGATAAAACATGGCTATTCCTGTTTGGTTTGACAAAACTGCCTACTTTGCCAACAAGCTGGCCCAGACCGGTTCTGGTTGGGATGCTCTCACTCTCAAAGCAGCCTTTCAGGAGGCTGGCTATGCTTATACTGATGAAGGCATGTATCAGCATTACCTGGATTTCGGCAAATCTGAAGGCGTAAGCCCCAACTCCTGGTTCGACGGCAATCAGTATCTGTACAACAAGGTCGCACAGGACAAGGGCAATGCCAACCTGAGCGCCAATGAAGTCAAATCCATGGCTTTGGCCATGGAAAACGCGGGCATGTCCGCGTGGGATCACTTCGATTCATACTGGGCCGAATATTACGCCACCAAGGGCACGTTCTCCAATCCTTCCGCCAGCTTCGATGTAGCCGACTACATGAGCCAGAAGCTGTCTCAGGCGCAGCAGGCTGACCCCAGCGGTAACTGGACCATGGACAAAATGGTTCAATCTTTTGTGGACGCCGGGCTCAACCCTGTTGAACATTATCTGATGGCGGGCGAGGCTGAAGGGCTCATCCCCCACGCCAGCACTTCCACCGGAGCCACCATCACCGTAGGCCAAGAAGCCGTGTGGGGCACCAACGCCAGCGACTACTTCAGCGCTGCCGCCGGCGTTCTGGACGACAGCACCTATATTGACGGCATGGGCGGCAACGATACTCTGTACGCTGCCATCAAGGCGGGTGACGACACCATCGCCCCCCAGATCAGCAACGTGGAAAGTGTGATTTTCCGTGCGCAGGCGACCGGCAACGGGCTTGGCAACAATAACTCCACGGCCCACATCGATGCGGGAAACATCAGCGGGATGCAAGTGCTGGGCAATGACAACAGCCGCGCCAGCCTGAGCGTGGAAGACGTGCGCATCAATTCCACGGATCTGACCATCCGCTTCTCCAACACTGACCCCGGCGATGTGGACTTCAGCGTCTACTTCGACCCGCAGCACCTTACCCGTGAGGAAAGTCAGACCACCGGCACTCTGTATGCACAGCTTATCGACACTGTGGGCGCTCTTTCCTCCAGCAAGGGGGGCCATGATGACCCTCTGTACGACAACCCTTATACCGGTTTCAAGTTCTCTCTGAACGGAAAAGAATACACGCTTGACTTCGGCGCGTACAATCACGAAACCGACGCTACGCCCAGCTATGCGGAGTTGGTCGCCCAGATGCAGAAAGCCATTGACGACAACCCCGAACTGGCTGGCCTGGGCCTGACGGTTGAGCTGGGCGAGGCGTTCCAGGCGGTTGTGGGCATCGGCTCCTACAAGGGCGAGATTGTCTCGGGCACCAACATTGTCATCTCTTCCACGCAGGGCGCCCTTGAAGGCGGCAACTGGATTGCCTCCAACGGTCTTCCTCCGACGAACTCCACCTCGGCCACCTTTGACGACGCCTCCACCACCACCTGCCCGCTGATCCAGACCAACGTTCAGTTGGACAACGTGGGCCGCGTACAGTGGGACGACGCCAGCCCCTGCCTGCCTGACGATTCCATCTTCGGCAGCGAAGCCGGCGACCTGGTCATCGGCTCCATGGCCGGACGCGGCGGTGTCGAGCGCTTTGACGTGACCGTGGACAAGGGTTCCTGGCTGTCCAGCATCTCTTCTACCAACAACACCCTGCGCATGATCAAAGTGACCAACGGCGCGGTGGACGGCGTGAATGACAACGGCAACCTGTTCATCGGCGACGCGGTACAGGGCGGCGCAGGCACTGATTATGAACTCGCCAATTGGATGAACGTGCCCCGCCTGCTGTCCACCGACGGCCTTACCGACGTCAAACTGTTTGACGCCAGTGAAATGAACGGCAAGGTGAACATCGGCGCACAGCTCACTGCAAACGCCCTTGACAAATACATGGCGGATGTGGACGGCGTAAACACCATGTACGAAGGCTACGCTCCCAATGGTGCCTTCCAGTACATGCTGGGCAAAAACGACGATACCCTGAACATGAGCGTGAACGCCGGTATTGCCGCCGACCGTGATTTCCAGCTGGACATCAAGGCCGGAACGGGCAACGACCTGGTGAGCTTCACCTTTGATAATCTCACCGGCAGCCGTCTGCTGAACCAGATTGCCCTGAACAACGTGTCCATTGATCTGGGCGCGGGCAATGACGAACTGTGGTTCTGGGGCAACGGCGCGGTCAAGGTGAATGACGGCGCAGGCAATGACAAGGTGTACGTGGGTCAGAACGTTGACCAGAACGCAGTGTTCGTACTCGGCGCCAACAGTGATGCCCACACCTTCATCAAAGCCGGTCCCGACGGCGCGCAGCCGCTGGAAAACGAAGTGGTCTCCACCAATACCGTGGGGCTGCACTTCTCGACACTCACCGCCGGAACCGTAACGGTGAAAGTAACGTTCAACGGCATCAGCTCCGAAGTGACGATAAA
The DNA here is from genome assembly GCA_023450535.1 of Pseudomonadota bacterium. Classification (GTDB taxonomy): domain Bacteria; phylum Desulfobacterota; class Desulfovibrionia; order Desulfovibrionales; family Desulfovibrionaceae; genus Mailhella. The sequence continues at coordinate 9,841 of JAEXGX010000384.1, forward strand.
CGTTGCCGCCAATCAGACTTCGATCTCCGCGAATGACGTCAATGCAGCCATCATCGCGGCCATTAACGGAGACCCGACCCTGAGTGCGCTTCTGGTAGCGAAGGACGGCATGGGGAACTCCCTGCTGGTGGAATCCCTCATTGATGGCGAGTTCACTGCCGGGGATCTGGCCGTGGACTTCACCGGCACGGGGGTGACGATAGACGCTGGCGGCATGTACAGTGCCGGTTCCAACAGCTCCGAACTCGCAACAGACGGAGTTGAGGCTCTTGACCAAATGCTGCAAGTGACGACAGAAGGCCTCGTAGGCACTCGGGAAGTGCAGATTCTCACCGCCGATGTGGACTTTGTCGGCGGAAACGCTACCGATAACTATACCCTGGTCTATAATGGAGTCGCTCACACCGTTGTACGCGGCGCTGACGCAACTGCCATGGCGACCAATCTACAGACCGCAGTCGCTACGGCCCACACCGGTGCGACGGTAACTGCGGTAACGAATGCCGACGGCACCACCAGTTTCACCATCACCGGCGCAACCGCTGGTGAGGTCATCAGCAACGACACCCTTCTTGTGAAGGGTGAGCCCGCTGAGGTCGACGGTTCTGACCTTGGCACCTCCAGCATGAACACCGTGGATCTGACTGAGGGCAACGACGTCATTGCCCTGAACGTGGGTTCGGGTCACAATGCCTTTGACACGCTGGTATTGAACGGCGCGTTCGGCAACGACACGGTGATGGGCTTCCAGACCGGCATCGACAAGTTCGACGCCACCGGTATGGACTTCGCCGGAAAGCTGGTGGATACCACCAAAACCATCGATACCACCGACGCACGTTACGGTATTGACGGCCTGACGGTTACAGCGGGCAATTCTCTCGTGTTCGTACAGAACGCCGACGCCAATGCCGACGCCGGTGAATACTGGGTGTTCTCGGTCACGTCCTCCGATGCGACCATCGGCGCGGGCGACACCGTGACCCTGCTGGGCACCATTGCCACCGGCACGGACGCCACCTTTGCGGTGGGCGACATCGCTATCTAACCTCTTACTTTCTCACACTGCTCCCGCCCCGCAAGGGGCGGGAGCAGTGCCCATGCCAGGGGGCTGCCGTTGCCGCCCATCGGGGCGGATTCGGCTCACGGCTGTCGTCGTCACCCGTTCAGGGCGGATTCGACAGCCTTTTTCATACATGGCCGGGACGCAATATCCTGCCCCGCAGGCTTCACGCCTGAAGCCGGAGCCTATGCCGCAAGTGAAATTGCGCTACCTTGAACAGCCCAACCCGCAGGAGGTTCCATGCCGCAGTCGATCACCCCTCTGGATAAAAAAAAGCACGCCGCACTGACCTTCAAGGCTCTTGAAGACTACAGCTTTACGAAAAATATGCTTTCCATGCCGCTGTTGGCGTTTGAAGTTGCGGAGGCTGCAAACTGTTTCCCCATCGTTTTCGCGCCCGGCTCCGCCGCCACGCCCCACGCCCTGCTGGGGCTGGGTGAAAAAAATATATTTGTGGACGCGAAAGGGCGCTGGCTCGCTTCCTACATCCCTCTTGTCGCGGCAAACTATCCTTTTTCGCTGATAAGCGCGCCCACGCCGGAACAGCCTGCCCCCCCGGCCGATACGCAGGAAACTCCTCCTTCTGAAGTATTTCTGGCCATTGAGGAAGACGCCCCGCATTTTCACAAGAAGGACGGTCAGCCGCTCTATACCCCGGAGGGCGAAGCCACAGAACTGCTGCACCGTATCAGCAGTGCGATGGGCAACCAACACCAGCGCTTTAAAGAGAGCAAAAAGGCTCTGGCCGAGCTGGCCCTGAGCGGCGTGCTGGCAGAACGTTCGATAACCGTACATTCCGGCGGAGCAGCCCGCATGGTGAGCGGACTGCGTGTCGCGGATCGGGAAAAGGTCATGGCCCTGCCCGACCCCACTCTGGCCCGATGGACGAAAAACGGCGTGCTGGAAATACTCTTTGCCCATTGGCGCAGTATGCATAAGCTGCAAAACTTGCTGGAAGATCCGTCCTGCCCTGCCGCAGATTCGAGCAAGGACGGCGGGGCTGACACGACGCCCCCCGTGCAATAAGTCTGCCGGACGGATCTGTTTCCATGCGCAGTCCCATCCCCCTTGTCGTCGATCTGGACGGCACCCTGCTTTCAACCGATACCCTGTGGGAAGCTCTGTGGCGCGTTCTGAGCCGCAGGCCCTGGTATGTCCTTTCCCTGATTCCACGGCTCAGGGCCGGGCGGGCGGCGTTTAAGTGGAGTCTGGCGGATGAAATGGTACAGGGCGTTCCCCGCTATCCTGTTAATAATGCTGTTCTCCACTATCTTCAGGATGCCGTGCGGCAAGGCCGCCCCGTGTATCTGGCCACTGCCGCGCCGCGTCCCGTGGCTGAGGCCGTGGCCCGCCGCTTTCCTTTTTTTGCCGCAGTTCTGGGCAGTGGACCAGGCCATAACCTGGCGGGAGAAGCCAAGGCCCGCCGCCTGCGGGAAGAATTCAGCAGCGGCTTTGACTACATCGGAGACAGCGAGGCTGACCTGCCCGTCTGGCAGGTGGCCCGCCGGGCCATTATAGTCGGAGGCGGTCCCGCTCTGCATGAAAAAGTCCACGCAAGCAATACCGATTGCGAAATCCTGCCTGCATACAGCCCTTGCCGGCGAGACTATGCGAGCGCTCTGCGCCTCTATCAATGGATCAAAAACCTGCTGGTCTTTGTCCCCATGCTGCTGGCCCATGAATTCAACCTTGCGGCTCTCTGCTCGGCACTGTCGGCCTTTTTCAGCCTGTCCTGCATGGCTTCAACCATCTATATCATCAATGATCTCTGTGATCTGGACAGTGATCGCCTGCATCCCAGAAAACGCTCCCGGCCTTTTGCGGCGGGCAAAATACCGCTTTACCGCGCCCCGCTTTGCGCCGGAGCGGCGCTGGCGGCTACCCTGGTGCCCTGTCTTTTTTTACCCGGTGCTTTCATCCTCTGGTTGCTGATCTATTCCGCCACGACGCTGGCCTATTCTCTTTTTTTCAAAAAACGTCTGTTCGCGGATGTGATCATTCTGGCTGGTCTGTATGTCCTGCGCATCGCGGCTGGAGCGGCGGCGGTGGATGTCGGGATTTCAAATTGGCTTTTGGCCTTTGCCGCGTTTTTCTTCCTCGGGCTGGCCCTGCTGAAGCGAACAAGCGGATTGGCCCTGCTGAAAGAAGACGAACAAGCGAGTGGGCGCAGCTATCTGGCACAGGATCGCCCGATACTGGAAACTATGGCAGTGTGCAGCGGTTTTGCCGCTTTCGTCATCATCACGCTGTACATCAATTCCTTACAGGCACTTCTGTTATACAGCCGCCCGGAATATCTCTGGGCGGCCTGTCCTGTATTGGTCTATTGGTACGGGAGAATGTTGATTCTGGGGCATCGCGGCCTGTTGCACGATGACCCGGTCGCCTTTGCCTTAAGCGACAAAATCAGCCTTTTCTCGCTGCTGACCCTGTTCCTGACCTTGATCCTGTCACTTTAGGGCCGTTCAACAATGTTTCAAACCGTAAATGCTCCATACGTTTCAGGCACTCACTCTCCGCCCCGTCAACACATGCGGGACAATGGAGGGCGAACGAGTGAACAGCAAATAATAATGGTCGTACAAAAAGATTCTTCTTTTCCCCCGGACAAGGACTTCCCAACGGCCACATGCGGTTTCACCAGAATATTCAAGCATTGTTTCTATTTTATGGGGAGCTATTTCATGTATGTTCCGGCCTGTCACAACTTTGTCATGAAGCCTGTTCCAGAACAGGCACAGGGGATTATCCGGACTCATATCTTTTATGAGCAACCAACATGTTTTCGTCTTTGTAAGCTTTTCAAGATAGATTAATAAAAAATCTTTTTTATTATCAATATGGTGCAGAACATCATTAAATACACAAACGTCAAATTCCCTGTTTTCTATACTTTCAGGAGATCCAATATTGATTACCATTCCTTCTTGCGTGGTAAATGTCCCATAAAGACGTTCATCAACTTCAACACCATAGAGTAATGAATCCCTATGACATATACCGGCAAGAAGTTTTAAAAACAGACCAGATCCACACCCTATGTCAAGAATACGCAATTTTTTGTGTGGCAAAAAATTTATCCACAATTCAGAAAGTTCATGGGAAGGGAAAATATACTTCCTTAGTCTGTTCTTCAAATAAAATAGCATATTCATAATGAACCAACTAAATCAATACAAAAAAAATGTCAATACAATACTCATTAATATGACACGTAAAATACTGAATACCATTTTTATTGATATTCATCTTTCACCAGTAATAAAGGGAAATTTTGACATGCACATGGAACATATATTAAAAAAGAATACATCTTCCATCATAAAAAAAAGCAGTACAGTCACTCTTCCTGTAAAACGCATGGCATTGTTCGGCCTGTTTGTTTTCAGCGTGGGCCTGCTCTACTGGCTCAATATTTTTGTCAATTATCCCCTGATCAGCTTTGACCAGACGGTAGCGTATCTTATAGAAGGCAATGGGGAATTTTTGCGCACGCTCAGAGCCGGCAGATTTTCACTGGCTCTTCTGCTCTGGCTGTTTCCATCTCTTGCGGTGTCTCATTTCGTCACGGGGGTACTCTACCTGGCGTGCATATCTCTGGCTGCGGTCTTCTTTGTTCTGCTGCTTTCCGAAAAAGGTTCCTCCCCCGGCCTTCCGGAATACATGGCCGCCCTTTGTCTTGTTGTTTTCCCCTACTGGGAATCCCAGATATACTTTACCTTTTATCACATGGGACACGGGCTTAGCGTGCTCATGGCTGTTTGCAGCGTCATGTTTGTGTATCCCGGCTTTCCTCATACAATTTCCGAAAGCACCGGAACGCCGCATCTTATGGATGCATTCATAAAAAATGTTCTGCCTGCGGCTCTGCTTGTGGCGCTGGGCACGGGTTTTTATCAGTCCTTTCTGCATTACTTTTTCTGCATTCTTTTTTCAGCTGCGGCCTCCCTGCTGATCAGGGGTGAAATAACATACGGCAAGATTCTACGTTTTTTTGCGCGGGGGCTGGCCGCAGGCATGAGCGGGGCGCTTCTTTACCTGGCATTGCACAAGGCGGTTCTGCATATTTTCAGGCTCGACAATCTGCCCCAGCTTGGAGAAGTGTACACAGTCACCTTCCACTTCAGCCTCGGGCGTTTTTTTCGCAACCTCGCCACCCTGTTTCAGGGAAGCGAACTGCTTCTGCCCACTTCGCAAAACATTGCGCTTGCCGCCCTGTTCGGCGTTCTGCTCGTCTTCTTGCGGCGCAAGCTGAATCTGGTGCGCTTCGTTCTCGTTCTCTGCTGTCTTGGCGCGGCCTTTGCCTCCAATGTGGCCTTGGCCCTTGTTTCCGTACAGGAGCTGGCGCTGCGCACAGCCGTCGGGGTCGCCTTTTTCTGGGCTTTTGTAGTGTACGCGCTGTTCCGCAGGTTGGAGGAAAAATTCCGCACAGTCCTCACCTTTTTTCTGTGTGTTCTTTTTCTCGGTTTCTGGACAAACGTGAACGCCGCATGGCGCAAGGTCACGGAAATTTCCAACTGGGATGTCACTACCGCCATGCAGATTGCGCATGACCTCAGACGCTTTGCCCAGTCGAAAGATCTTTCTGAACCCTATAACGTCAGCCTTATCGGCTGCTTTGACAACGCACCGCTGCCTGTCCGGCAGGATTGGGACGCTATTTCCGGCTATTCCATGCTGGCTTGCTTTGGAAAATCCACCGTAGGCCAACACCCCTTTGGCCTGTTCAGGCGTATTGGCGTAAAATATCTTGATTTCAGGCCAAACCGCGAAACAGATTTCGCAAGAGTTGCGAACAGAAAACCCTGGCCTGCGGAGGAGGGTATTTTCATGGATGAAGAAGGGTTGGCCATCTGGCTCGGGCCGGTTCAACCCCGGACAGGTCTGGATGAAGGCTTTGTCGGTCTTGTCCGCGCGCTGGGAATTGACGACCCGCTCCTGTCCGCCGGGGAGGGCGTCATCCGCCCCTCACAGCAATGGTTTCTGAAAGCCGTGGAGGAAAATCCCCCCGGCCCCTGGAAAGCGGGAACTCCCATGCTCCCCACACCTTTTGCCATAGATCGGGTGGAAGCCTTTGACGCTAACTATGATCGGATTTTCGGCTGGGCTTATGACCTTTCCTATTCCATCAAACCGGATCAGCTTTATTTTCTGGATGAGGAAGGGAATATCGCAGGCATCGGGCACACAGGCCTTGCCCGGCCGGACTTGGGAAAAAGCATGGCCAGCATGGCGATGAACAGCGGTTTTATGGGCTATGTGCTTAAAGGAAAATCCGTTGTCAGGGCGGTATACCCCCGCTGACTGGCCTGCCCTGACGGAAGGAACAACAAGGCCCCGCCGGGAAATCCCGGCGGGGCTTTTGCTTTATTTCAATCAAACACTGAACGCGCGTTCACGCGTTGCTCTAGTCGCGGTGTTCGCGGCGCGGACGATCATTGCGGTCGCCACGGCGTTCACGGCCACCCCGATCCCCACGGTCGCCACGATCTCCGCGATCGCGCTGGGGGCGTGCGGTGTCTTCAGGCTTCCACTCAATGCCCTGCTCTTCCAGGAGTACGGCCTTGCGGCTGGCGCGAATCCGGTCACCGTTGATCTCGATGACCTTGACCATCATGTCTTCACCCAGGCGGGCCACATCTTCGGTCTTTTCCACGCGATTAGTGTCCAACTGGGAGATGTGCACCAGAGCTTCAAGGTTGGGCAGAAGCTCCACAATCGCACCGATTTCAAGAATGCGGCGCACTTTAGCGTTGTAGTTCTTGCCCAGTTCGGCGCGCTGGTCGTAATACATGACCATTTCCCTGGCCTGACGCATGGATTCGGAGGTCGGCGCGAAAATGGAAATGCGTCCGGAGTCGTCAATGTCGATAGACGCGCCGGTGGCGGAAGTAATGGCTTTAATGTTCTTGCCGCCAGGTCCGATGATCATGCGGATGATTTCCGGGTTGACCATCACTTCCTCGTGCTGAGGCGCATAGGGAGAAAGTTCTTCGCGGTAGCCGGGCAGGGTTTTGGTCATCAGGCCGAGAATGTGCAGGCGGGCTTCCTTGGCCTGCTGCATGGCGCGGGCCATGACGTCGGTGGGCAGACCGTTGATCTTGATATCCATCTGCACGGCGGTAACGCCTTCGCTGGTGCCTGCGATCTTGAAGTCCATATCGCCAAGGGCGTCTTCATCGCCAAGGATGTCGGTCAGCACGATGTACTGGTCGTCTTCCTTGATCAGGCCCATGGCCACGCCCGCCACAGGGGCGGAAATGGGCACGCCCGCGTCCATGAGGGAGAGGCAGCCGCCGCACACGGCGGCCATCGAGGAGGAACCATTGGATTCCACGGTTTCCGACACGACGCGGACAGTGAAGGGGAAGCTGTCCGAAGAGGGAATAATGGCCTTAAGCGCGCGCTCCGCCAGGTGACCGTGGCCGATTTCGCGGCGGGACACGCGGGGGGACTTCACTTCGCCCACCGAGAAGGGGGGGAAGTTGTAATGCAGCATGAAACGCTTGTTTTCATCACCGTTCAGGGAGTCCACGCGCTGTTCGTCAGTGGAACTGCCCAGGGTGGTCACGGCAATGGCCTTGGTTTCGCCGCGCGCGAAAATGACGGAACCGTGGGCGCGGGGCAGAACTCCGGTTTCAATTTCCACGGGGCGCACGGTCTTGGTGTCGCGGCCGTCGATGCGGGTGCCTTCGTCAAGGATGCGCTTGCGCACGACCTTCTTTT
>JAEXGX010000404.1 GCA_023450535.1 Pseudomonadota bacterium
GCCCAGTTTGCTGAGCGCATGGGACGCCCGCTGCTCATCGCCTTCATCGCCTTCCTCTTTATTATGCTGGTAGTACGCCCCGTGGTGCTGGCCCTGGTGCGCCCCAAAGTGGAAGCAGGGGAAGTGCTGGAAGGCCTGGAAGGCCTGCCCGCCGCCGAAGAACAATATGCTCTGTTTGAAGCTCAGGAACAGGAAGCCCGCGCGGCGGAAGAAAGCGCCCGTGCTCTGGCCGAATCAGGCGAGGACGGCGGTTATGGCCTGGAATCCGGCCTCAGCCTTGACGACATCAAGGCCCGAGCCCTTCAACTGGCCGAACGCAATATTGAACAAACCGTCTACATCATCCGTAATTGGATGAAAGAAGGCGTCAGAAACTAACCGTTATCCTGTCATTGCCAAATGAACGGACGCCCGGGCGGACGCCAGAATGCTGATAAACCGGGGCTCTGCCCCGTACCCTGCCAGACCGGGCCGGTCTGGCAGGGAGATAATCTCCCCCGGACCCCCATGATTATAATATGGTATCATAATTGGGGATGCAGGGCGTAGTATGCCCGCGTTGCCCGTCACCTTTCGGCAGGTGCTGAAGCATCAAAAACCTTATCAACCGCCTCGCGGCGTCCGTTCCTGCCGGGCGGGCGCCACTTTTATAAGAAACGCGCATGCGAGAGATCATCATGGAAAAATCCCGCTCTCCCCTTCCCCCGTTCATGAACAGGATCAACGTTCGAAAAAACGACGTGGCCGCCTCCACCGCAGAGCAGTCGGAAAATACTGAAACAGCAGCGTTCCCCGCAGCCCAGCGCAATCCCTACCAGCAACGCATTGATCAACTAAAAATTCGCATCGCCGAGATAAGTTTGCGTAACATGGAGAATACGTTGCGTATTTTACGGACGTGGATGAAGGAAATCTGAGAGGTTGTCCATAAAGCCAGCAAGGCAACAAGTGTTTTTTGTATCTTTCCGTCCGGAGATTTTTCATGGAAAAGAGCCATTGGTGGCACAAACCCCGCATGTGCGGGGTTTTTTCATTATTTGGGGAACTGAATTTTGGGATCTGAATTTTTCGAGAGTAATCCCCCTCTGGACATGGACAGTAGGCCGCGCTATACGAGATACCTCCCATTCTCCTTTCTGGACGGCAATCGACATGTTCGAGTTTTTCTTTTTTTCCCGTGTTTTCCGGCATATTTCATTCCCGCGCCCGTTTCCGGTAACCTTGTTGTTCTGTGGCCTTATCTTTGCTGCGTTTGCAGCATGGCCGCAACCTGGCAAAGCCGACACGCCGCAGACGGCGGCACAGAAATCAAATGCAAAATCAAATGCACCAATAGTTCCAGATCGATCTGTTCCCCCTTCCGCTGCACCGACAGAGGTTCAGCCTGAAGCTTCGGGCGACGCAGCGGGCAAAGCACTGCAAGCCCCTCCGCTTCCGCCCAGCTTCGGTATGGCGGACGTAGAAGCCAAAGCCCGCGCACTGGCTGACGCCGCTTTTGAAAATCCTGACGGAAAAGTGCCCAGCTTTCTGCTCGATATCAGCTACGATCAATGGCGAAAGATCCGTTTCCGCCCGGAAAGCTCCCTGTGGCGGGATGAAGGCCCGCAGTTCGAGGTGCAATTCTTTCACCCCGGCCTGTTCTATAACCGTCTGGTCGCCATCAATATCGTAGATGACGGCAAAGCGGAAAAACTCGCTTTTTCTCCCGACATGTTCGAATACGGTGACAAGGCCCTGTCTGACCGGGTTCGGGAAACGCCGCTTGATTTCTCCGGATTCCGCCTGCATTTTCCGATCAAGCGCAGGGACTACAAGGACGAAGTCGCCGTCTTTCTCGGCGCGACCTATTTTCGCGCGGTGACCAGCGATTCCCAATACGGGCTTTCCGGACGAGGACTGGCCATTGACACAGCTCTGGCCAGCGGCGAAGAATTCCCCTATTTTCGGGAATTCTGGCTGGTCAAACCAGAAAATGAGGCGCAGACCATGACCGTCTACGCCCTTATGGATACCCCCAGCATGACTGGCGCATACCGCTTCGACATCACACCCGGCGATTTCACGGTCATGGAGGTCACGTGCACCCTGTTCGCCCGTAAAGGAGCAAAGCCGGTGCGGAAAATCGGCTTGGGCGCACTGACAAGCATGTTCCTCTTCGGTGAGACGGAAAACGGCCGTTCCGGAGATTACCGGCCGGAAGTTCATGATTCTGACGGTCTGATCTTCCTGGATGCGGATCACAACTGGTTCTGGAGCCCGCTTGCCAACCCGCGGCGTCTGGCCATTAATGAATTTCGCCTGAATAATCCGCGCGGCTTCGGCCTGATGCAACGGGACGCGCTTTTTGATCATTATCAGGATCTGGAAGCCCGTTACGAAATGCGTCCTTCCCTGTGGGTGGAACCCAAGGGAGACTGGGGGGATGGCAGGCTTGAGCTTATCGAAATTCCTTCGGAAGAAGAAATCCACGATAACATGGTGGCCTTCTGGGTGCCGGATAAAACCGCAGATACGGGCGAGGTTCTGGAAGGACAGGATGCAGCCCCAAAAATCTATCCTGAAACGATGTCCTACGCCTACCGTCTGGTCTGGATGCCGCCCGGCGCCAATCCGCACGGCCTGGGCTGGACTACAGCCACCAGGACATCCCGGCAGGACGACAAACTGCGCTTCGTCATTGATTTTGAAGGCGGCGAACTGGACTTTCTGCCCGCCGACACCGGCCTGAGTTCGGTTGTGGAAATTCCGGAATCAGTACAACTGCTCGAAAAGCAACTGATCAAGAACCCGATCACAGAAGGCTGGCGGCTGGTCTTTCTGGTGCGCCTGCCCAAAGAAGACGGCGTATTGCAAAGCATCCGGTCGGCCCGTGAAGGAGCGCCCAGCCTTCGTTTCAAGGCTGTCCTCAAAAAAGGGGAAAATCTGCCGGATCCGCTGACCGAAACATGGATCTACGACCTTCAGCTCTGAGTTCTGACATGACTCCTGAAACATCGACCTTTCCTGCGGACGGCCAACCGGATCGCCCCTCCGCATTGTCCTGTCTTTCTGAAGAGTGCTCCGGCCCGCACAACGCCGAAGAATCCCTGCCCGATGAACGCGGGCAACGCACTCGGGATCGGGTGCTGCTCTATGTACGCGGCATGGATATCCCCCCTCTGCGCAGCCTCGCCTTTGCAGCGGAAAGCTTGGGCCGCTCCGGCCCTGCGGCCTCCCAGGCGGAAGCCATGCACAGTCTGCGCGAGGTTCTGCGCGAAGAGGGGAGGCTGGAGGGGAGGCATTACGGTCTGGAAGACGGTGAAGAAGGAAAGCTCAATTCCGCCCCGCCCATGAATCGGCGTTCCATGATTGCGGAGAAACTGGATCGCAAGCCATGGCTCACGGCTCTTGCCCGTCTGCTTTTCGGCCGTCCCGTCATTTCAGAAGGCGTCGCACCCCAAACTCCAAAGCAAGAAAAAAATATGCAGGGAGAACACACTCATGACTGAGAACCTGCGCTGGGCGGGCGCCGCCCTGCGGCGGCGCTTCTGTCTGCTTGCGTTGATCATCCTTCCCTCGCTGCTGGCTGCACGTACCATGTACCTGCTC